>NZ_JBEBVH010000242.1:0-6043 GCF_040392825.1 Pseudopedobacter sp. | reverse complement strand
AATTTTCTTTTCAGCCTGGATTATCTTTTCAAGGTAAGGGGTATAAAGTGGATGTAGAGGATGAAGGTATCTCGTTTACAGATAAGGTTAATTTAGGTTATCTGGAAATTCCATTGAATGCAGTTCTACACTTACCTGCAGGAGACGGGAATGTTTTCATAGGTGCAGGTCCTTACGCGTCTTTTGGCCTATTTGGAAAGGAAAAGGTTGAAAGTAATGCCCCAGAATTTGAATCTATGAATGAGGATGTTAAATTTGGAAATTCAGAAGATGACGATATAGCTCCAATGGACTTTGGATTAAATTTCATGTTAGGTTATAGATTAAATAGCGGTTTGCTTTTTAATGCAGGTTATGGCCTTGGTTTGGCTAATAATATTCCTAAAGATTTGAGAGAAAATGATTTAAAATATAAACACAAAGTATTCTCAATTTCAGTAGGATATTCTTTCTAATATAAATGATCTAATTTAAAAGCAGCCTTAGTGCTGCTTTTTTTATTTGTCTTCTGCCACAAACTTTTTTACCTTTGTAATCAATCATCACAAACTACAATAATGTAATAGGTAATTTCTTTCAGAATTAAAATAAGACCGGCTTTTAAGAATTAGCTGGTTATTGGTTTTAACTTTTAAAAAGAAATTATTTATGATTACCATCCACAACTTATCGTATATACATCCGAATAAAGATTTATTATTCAGCAATGTTCAGCTCGTAGTAAATTCAAAACAAAAAATAGCGCTTATAGGCAATAATGGTGTCGGAAAGTCTACTTTATTAAAAATTATAGCAGGAGAAGTATTCCCTTCAACAGGACAAATCTCGGTTGATGCGGATGTTTACCATATTCCCCAGATTTATGGGCAGTATAATCATGTTACGGTAGCCGAAGCCTTGCGTGTTCACAAAAAAATCAATGCATTACAAGAGATTCTGAAAGGTAATGCTACCGATGAGTATTTGGATATACTTAACGACGACTGGACTATTGAAGACCGTTGTAAAGAAGCGCTTAAATATTGGGATTTGTTATCGCTAGACCTAAACCAGAAGATAGGTTCGCTAAGTGGCGGACAAAAAACCAAGGTTTTTCTTGCCGGATTAACTATTCACAAACCTTCTGTTATATTATTGGACGAACCCAGTAATCATCTTGATATAGATTCCAGAAGCAAACTTTACAAGTTTATTCAGTCTTCTCAAAGCACCATGGTTATTGTCAGCCACGATAGAACTCTTTTAAATCTTTTAGATACGGTTTGTGAATTAAGTGCAAAAGGTATAAATGTTTATGGAGGAAACTACGCATTCTACTCCGACCAAAAAGCGCATGAACTGGACACCTTAAACCAAAACCTGAAAAATAAGGAAAGAGCATTTAAGCAAGCCAGGGAAAAGGAGAGGGAAACAGTAGAACGTCAACAAAAGTTAGATAATAGGGGTAAGCAGAAACAGGAAAAAGCAGGTGTGGCAAGAATCATGATGAATACCTTAAGAAACAAAGCGGAAAACAGCACCTCGAAGCTTAAAACAGTGCACACCGAAAAAATAGATTCCTTGTCTAAAGAGTTAAATACCCTGCGTTCTTCTTTACCAGATACGGATCAAATGAAATTTGGATTCGATAATTCGGGCTTACACAGGGGCAAGACATTATTTACTGCAAATGATGTTAATTATACCTATCAATAAAAAAGCCTGTGGCCTGATGTGCTGAATTTTAAGATTGTAAGCGGCGAAAAAATATTGTTGAAGGGTGCCAACGGATCGGGTAAGACTACGCTTATCAGAATGATTTTTGGTCATATTAAACCTACGGAAGGAACAGTAAACAAAGTCAGTTTTAGTTCTATTTACATTGATCAGGATTATTCTTTAATTAATGATAATCTTAATATTTATCAGCAAGCTCAAAGATATAACATCTCTTCATTACAAGAACATGAGATTAAAACGAGACTGAACAGATTTCTTTTTGATAAACATGACTGGGATAAACCTTGCAGCGTACTGAGTGGTGGTGAAAAAATGAGATTATTACTTTGTTGCTTAAACATCCAAAACATTGCACCGGATATGATAGTTTTGGATGAACCCACAAATAATTTGGATATCAGGAATGTAGAGATTCTTACTTCTGCAATAAAAGAATATCAGGGTACTTTAATTGTAGTTTCCCATGACCAATCATTTTTAAATGAAATTGATTTAGAACGGATAATCTCTCTTTAAAATTATGATTAATAGAAATCATTGCCATCTAAGGGCGTATTCTTTTATGGTACAATGCTTGTAGCTGTTAGGTTTTTAAAAATATTCTTTTTTAAAACCTTAAAGATATTGTCATGCCTAAAATTGAAAAACAAAATTACAAGATCAATTACGTTGATTATGGACAAGGGCAACCTGTTGTGCTCATACACGGTTGGCCTTTAAGTCTGCAATCGTGGGAATTTCAAATACCTGCAATAGTAGAAGCGGGATATAGGTGTATAGCTTACGATCGAAGAGGGTTTGGCAAGTCTGATTCGACATGGGATAATTACGATTATGATTCTCTTGCCGAAGACCTTCATGATCTTGTTACTTCATTAAATCTGGAAAAGGTAATACTGGTAGGATTTTCTATGGGTGGCGGAGAGGTTATACGATATATCAGCAAATATGGTGATTCTAATATTTCTAAAATTGCTTTAATAAGTTCTATTATTCCATTAGTTAAACAAAAACCAGACAATCCGGATGGAGTACCTCAAGATAAGTTGGATGAAATTTATACAAACTTAAAGGAAGACAGATTGCATTTTCTAAAGGGTTTTCATAAGAACTTTTATAATGTAGGTCTGCTTAATAAGAGTGTAAGTGAGGAACAGTTGGATTTTGATTTTTCAGTAGCCGCTCACGCTTCGTCTGTAGCGACTGTGAAAGCAGCAAAAGCGTGGATGGATACAGATTTTAGAAGTGAATGTGCTTCTGTAAAAGTACCTGTATTGATAATTCATGGAAAGGCAGATCAAACCGTACCTGTTGCTACAGCCGGAGATCAGGCTGCCAAATTAATGCCGCAGGCGAAATATGAAGTATATGATGACGGACCGCATGGCTTAAACGTTACGCATAAAGACAGATTGAATAAAGATCTTATCGACTTTTTAGCAACTTAATTCGGGGAAAAAATATCATAAAAAAGCCTTCTCTGTTTTAGTCCGACAAAACAGAGAAGGCTTTAGATTTTGCATTAACACTTATACTTTTGAAAGTTCTGTGTTTATATATGATAGCTCTTCATTACTAAGATTAAGATCCATAGATTTTGCATTGCCAATTGCTTGCTCTGCATTTCTGGCTCCGGCTAAAACTACGGTAATAGCCGGCTGTAAACTGGTCCAGCGTAATACCAGTTGAGGAAGTGTAACACCTTTATCCAGTGCAATTGGTAAAATACTGGTGAGGAAATCCTGTACTTTTTTAAGGTTAAACTGCTGGAAATAGCCGTTTCTGTGATCGTTATCTTTCAATTTAGCGTTCCCGAAATATTTACCTGTCAGCAGTCCCCGTTCCATCGGACTGTAAGCAATAATTCCCAAAGCATTCTTTAATGCATAAGGAACCAAATCTTGTTCGATGCTACGGTTAAGCATGCTGTAACTCACCTGATTACTGGCTATATTGAGCGTTTTTCTGGCTTCTGTAACTTGTGTTACGTCATAATTACTTACACCTGCTTCACGGATTTTCCCTTGTTGCCGAAGTATTTCCAAGGCTTCCATAGTCTCGGAAATCTGAGTAGTATTATCCGGCCAGTGAATCTGTAGTAAATCTATATAATCTGTCTGCAGGCGCTTCAGGCTTTCCTCTACTTCTTTAATTACGCTAATCTTAGAAGCATACTTATATACCGGAACTAGCTTACCTGAGTTTTCTGCATCGAAGAAAAAATCACCTTTACCATTATTACTTCCGTCCCATACCAATCCAAATTTGGTTAGCAATTGAATTTTGTTTCTATCATAACCTTTGATGGCTTCGCCGATCATTGCTTCACTCAACCCAAAACCATAGAATGGAGCGGTGTCTAGTGTGGTGATGCCATGCTCTATGGATGCTTTTATTGATGCGATAGAGTCCTTTTTCTCGTTTCCGCCCCACATACTTCCGCCAATAGCAAAGGCACCATAAGTGATGGCAGATAATTCCAAATCTGTATTTCCTAATTTTCTATATTCCATTGTTCTATATTGTTAATTATATAATTCAGTGAATACTTATGCAACTTGTTTTTCGATTATAATAACTTCCTGAAGGTGACTGATATACTCCTGACGATAGTTTTCTATTCGCTCTTCGGTAGCATTTTTTTCTAAATCGTGAAAATGAAAACCATTGATTCTTTGCATGCCTACAAACTGGTTCATTTTATGAAAACCAAATAAGACGCCTTCATCTACAGAGTGCTGGTCGAAAAACTCCCCTGGCAATGTGAAGGCCGTATCAGGTGCATTCCAGCTCGTAGTTACCATATATCTTTTACCCTGCATCAATCCTCCGGTTCCGTAGTTAATTGCCGGATTTTTGCGGCTTCTACCGTCATTGGCATACATCCCGTTTTGGTGTCCTGCTGTAAAAACCTCGTCAATATATTTTTTCAAACGGTTGGGTACCTGAAACCACCATATAGGAGTATGATAAATAATGATATCAGCCCATTTGAAGTTTTCTACTTCTGTAAAGGCATTAAAGTCGTCATTGATATCGGTAATCCGTACATCAAATCCGTTTTTTAATAAAGTTTCTTTTGTCCAGTTGGTAAGCATTTGATTAAACAAACCGCCTGAGTGTGCAAAGATTTGACCGCTATTTATTATAAATATTTTTTTCATTTCTATAATTTCAATTATTGATACTGCAAATTTCTATTACTTTTTAGTATTACACAAATAACTTAAATTGTATATTTGTATAATAAAAATTATAGATATGCGATGGAATTTAGAGTGGCTTCGTACTTTTAAAGCTATATATGAAACAGGAACCTTATCTGCTGCCGCACAAGAATTGTTTATTTCTCAGCCAGGTGTGAGTTTACACCTGAATTCTTTAGAGGCGTTTACCGGCTATAAGCTATTTGACCGTTTGGCCAGAAAAATGGTGCCCACAGAAAAAGGAAAAATCTTGTACAATTATGTACTGGATCCATTGAAAAAAATGGAAACTGCCGAGCAACATTTTCACAAGCGTTCGCAGGAAGAACGTGCCACCATTAGTGTAGGCATGTGTTTTGAAACATTTCAGTATACATTGGAAGAACATATAGCTAGTTTGCCGTTCAACCTTATCATTAAATTTGGCGAATATCATCAAATGCAGCATGATTTGGACAATGGTCTTTTGGATTTGATTATTACTCCGCAGAAAGGCAACCAACAAAATTTACAGTATCAACCCTTCTCTAAAGAAAGGATTGTATTAATTGCAGGTAAAAAAACAGATACGTCTGAAGTGGAACGCCTTTTGGCTTCGAATAAGATTAAAGATGTTTCTGCCTTATTAAAGCAACAACTTTGGTATAGCACCGCTGCCGACATGGAACATTTGAAAAACTTTTGGTTGCGTCATTTTGGTGAACATCCTGACTTTAGTCCAAACTTTATTGTCCCGAATATCAGCTCTATTATTCGCTGTTTAAGTAATGGAAAAGGTTTTTCTGTAGTGCCCGACTTCCTGTGTGCAGAAGCCATCGCTTCGGGAAAGATAAAACTGATATGGGAGGGAAGTGTTCCTTTAGAAAATACACTTTACTTTGGAACAAGAAAGAAAACAATGTATCAGAATGAAATAGTGCAGCTCGAAAAGTTACTGGAAAATAAATGGGAAATAATAGAGGAGTAGATCTGAAAGTAACTGGTTTGAATTGGTTTTAGAATCTAGAGGGGAAAGAAATTGTGGATATAAATAAAAAAAGGTCTTCTGATGGAAGACCTTTTCTGCGGAGAAAGAGGGATTCGAACCCCCGGACCTGTTACAGTCAACGGTTTTCAAG
>NZ_JBEBVH010000241.1:0-6054 GCF_040392825.1 Pseudopedobacter sp. | reverse complement strand
CGGGTTGTTTAGCGAACGGAGCCTGGTTTTTAGCAAATCTTATGCAGCCGCGGCTCTTTGGTTCTTTCCAGCTGATGGGAAAGAACTAGGCCTGTCTGGCTATGAAGACAGAAAACCCTGTGGGTAAGGAAAAAATTAAGGTAAATCATAAACACCCTCTCTGCCCTTCGGGCATCTCTCCCTGCTCCAAAGGAGTCCCTTCGGGAATAGGACGAGAATAGTATATATGAACGGTTTTGTAGAAAATGAATGAAAATTTTCGCATAGGAATATTAACGGCAGTAACCTATTAATACGGAGATCCCTTCCGGCCAATACAGGAGCACAACCAGGATAGGCAGGTAGGTATCTCATCATAAAAGCAACACTCTGCTTGTGGGATTCTTCCCTCCGGTCAGAATGACGTAAAATGACTATTTCTCTGCTTTTCTGTGCTTTTGCTCTTCACCTAACGATAATGCTGCTAATCGAGTTCGGGGCAGAGTATTGAGGACGGGAAGACTTCAGCGTAAGCGAACAAATTATTAATACCCTCTCCGCTCCTTCAGGTATCTCTGCCCTTCGGGCATCTCTCCCTAGAGGGCGAGAAAATTACTATGAAAGGGAGTTCTACTTTACTTAATATGGCAGGTAAAACCGAGAACTCACTCCAATATACAAAACAGTGTAAAATAACACAGATAATCTTAAAAAAAATCACAGAAGCAAAGTGATTTATGTATCTTTGCGCTTTCAATCTAAAGTAGAATCATGATCGTTTTTGCTAAAAGCAATAGTGGTAGTATTTACGCCATACATTCTCAAAATCCAATCTCTTCAGAAGACAAAGAAAAACTGAACTGGCTGCTAGACGGCAAAGTATTAGACAACAATACTTTAGAAGGATTTTTTAAAGGTCCGCGTAAAGAAATGTTAACTCCGTGGGCAACAAATGCCGTAGAAATCACTCAAAATATGGGTATTCAGGGTATTTTACGTATCGAAGAGTTTTCTGAAGTAAACAGTGCAGACGCTGCTCACGACAGCATGCTGGAAGTAATTTATAATGGCCTGGGTCAGGATATTTTCGACATTAATATCAAACCAGAGCCTATTAAATATATTGATGATATTGAAACCTTCAACAAAGAAGAAGGTTTGGCATTAAGTGAAGAGGAAATTAACTACCTGAAATCGGTAGCGGAGAAGAACGGACGTAAGCTGACAGATTCTGAAGTTTTCGGATTCTCTCAGGTAAACTCAGAACACTGCCGTCATAAAATCTTCAACGGCCGTTTCATTATCGATGGTGAAGAAAAACCGCTTTCACTATTCAAATTGATTAAGAAAACTACCGAGACCAATCCTAACAAAGTAGTTTCTGCATATAAAGACAATGTTTCTTTTACCAAAGGGCCAAAAGTAGAGCAATTTGCTCCGGCTACACAGGATAAAGCCGACTTCTTCGACATTAAAGAAGTAGAATCTGTACTTTCTCTGAAAGCTGAGACGCACAATTTCCCTACTACCGTAGAGCCATTCAATGGTGCTGCTACTGGTTCTGGTGGTGAGATTAGAGACAGGATTGCCGGAGGTATTGGCAGTGCACCTTTAGCCGGAACCGCGGTTTACATGACTGCTTATTCCCGTTTAGAAGAAGGCAGAACATGGGAAAACGGTATGGCAGAAAGAAACTGGTTATACCAAACACCTATGGATATCCTGATCAAAGCGTCTAATGGTGCTTCTGATTTCGGAAATAAATTCGGTCAACCGGTAATCAACGGTTCGGTGTTCACTTTCGAGCATCAGGAAAACGGAAAACGTTACGGTTTCGATAAAGTAATTATGCAGGCGGGCGGCGTTGGTTACGGTTTGTATAAAGACGCTAAAAAGAACGATCCTAAAGCTGGCGATAAAATTGTGGTGATGGGTGGCGATAATTACCGTATTGGTATGGGCGGTTCGGCAGTATCTTCTTTAGATACCGGAGCTTCTAACAGCGCTATCGAGCTAAACGCTATTCAACGTTCTAATCCTGAGATGCAAAAAAGGGTTTACAATGCCATCAGAGCGATGATGGAAAGTGGCGAAAACCCCATTGTTTCTATTCATGACCATGGTGCTGGCGGTCATTTAAACTGTCTTTCTGAATTGGTGGAAGCTACAGGTGGTAAGATTGATCTTTCTAAATTACCCGTGGGCGACCCTACCCTTTCTGCTAAGGAAATCTGCGGAAACGAGTCTCAGGAAAGAATGGGATTGGTGATTCAGCAAAAAGATATCGATACTTTACAAAAAGTAGCTGAAAGAGAAAGAGCACCTTTCTATGTGGTTGGTGATATCACCGGCGACCATCAGTTTACTTTCGAGTCTTCAGTTACTGGCGAAAAACCTATCGACTGGAAACTGGAAGATATGTTCGGTAATCCTCCAAAAACGATTATGAATGACGAGAAACAAAATGATAGTTTCTCTGATATCGAATATAAAGAAGAAAAATTAGCAGACTATCTGAATGATGTTCTTCAACTGGAAGCTGTTGCTTGTAAAGACTGGTTAACAAATAAGGTTGACCGTTCTGTAACAGGTAGAGTTGCCCAACAACAAAACGTAGGTGCTTTACAATTGCCATTAAGCAATTTTGGTGCTATGGCTATGGATTACAGAGGAAAAGCTGGTGTGGCTACTGCTGTTGGACATGCACCTGCTATCGCTTTGGCTAATGCTGCTGCCGGTTCAAGAATTGCTATCGCTGAATCTTTGGCAAACATCGTTTTTGCTCCATTAGAAAGTGGTCTTGCTGGTATTTCTTTAAGCGCCAACTGGATGTGGCCTTGTAAAAATAAAGGTGAGGATGCGCGTTTATACGAAGCTGTTGAAGCGGTAAGTGATTTTGCCTGCGAATTGGGAATCAATATCCCTACAGGTAAAGACTCTTTATCTATGACGCAGAAATACAAAGACGGCGTAGTTTACTCTCCGGGTACTGTTATTATTTCTGCTTCTGGTGAGGTAACAGACGTTAAAAAACATGTTACACCTAATCTGGTAAAAGAAGAAGGTACTGAATTAATCTATATCGATTTAACTAAATCTCCATTAGCTTTAGGCGGATCTTCTTTTGCACAGGTATTAAATAAAGTTGGAAACAACACTCCTGATATTAAAGACGTAGCTTATTTTAAAGCTGCTTTTAATGCCGTTCAGGATTTAATTGAGAATGATCTGGTTCTTGCGGGTCACGACGTTTCTTCTGGTGGTTTGATTACTACTTTATTGGAGATGTGTTTCGCAGAAAAGAATATCGCTATTAATGCCAATGTTGATTTCTTCAAAGAATCTAGTCTGGTAAAAGTATTATTTGCAGAAAACCCTGCTTTGGTGCTTCAGGTTAAAAATGCGGAAGAAGTTAAAAACGCATTAGCTGCAAAAGGTGTTCAAGCAGAGAAAATTGGTACAGTTGTTAAAGGAAATGAATTGACTGTGAACTTAAACGGTAACAGCAAATCTTTCAACATTGACGATTTAAGAACTACCTGGTACAAAACATCTTATTTATTGGATGCTAAACAAACCAAGCCAGAATTGGCGAAAGAGCGTTTTGAGAACTATACCAACCACGAATTGCAATTCAACTATCCGGCACATTTTACCGGAAAACTGGTTGATTTAGGTTTGGAGCATGGCAGACAAACAAAAAGCGGTATTAAGGCGGCAATCATCAGAGAAAAAGGTGTAAATGGTGACCGTGAGATGGCTTACTCGATGTTCTTAGCAGGTTTCGACGTAAAAGATGTGCACATGACCGACCTGATTGCCGGTAGAGAAGATCTTTCTGACGTAAACTTTATTGTTTATGTAGGTGGTTTCTCTAACTCCGACGTTTTAGGTTCTGCTAAAGGCTGGGCTGGTGCATTCTTGTACAACGAGAAAGCGAAAGCTGCTTTAGATAATTTCTATGCCCGTCCGGACACTTTATCTTTAGGTGTTTGTAACGGTTGCCAATTAATGGCAGAATTAGGTTTAATTTATCCGGAGCATAAAGAAAGAGTGAAGTTAAAACACAACAGCTCTGGTAAATTTGAGTCTATCTTTTTAAATGTGAATATTGCTAAAGACACCAACTCAATTTTATTAAAATCTTTAGCTGGTTCTAAATTAGGTATCTGGGTTGCTCACGGAGAGGGTAAATTCGAATTCCCTTACGAATGCAGCGAATATAACATTGCTATTGGTTATAGCCACGGAACTTATCCTGCAAACCCTAACGGGTCCAGAGATAATACCGCTGCTATCGTTTCTAAAGATGGTCGTCATTTAGCCATGATGCCTCACTTAGAAAGAGCTATTTTCCCTTGGCAAACTGGTTTCTATCCTAACGAAAGAAAATCTGACGAGGTTACGCCTTGGATTGAGGCTTTCGTTAACGCCAGAAAATGGATTGAGGAAAATAAAAAATAAGAGTATCAAATTTTTAAAAAGTCCAGTTTAGAAATGCTAAACTGGACTTTTTCTTTAGGCACTTGTTGCCAATCATAACATCAAAATTCATGACATCGTTTGAAACGTTAAATTTAATTCAACCTATACAAAAAGCCCTGAAGGCTTTAAATTACCAAACCCCTACTCCTATTCAAGCCCAGGCTATTCCGCTTGTACTGCAACGAAAAGACCTTTTAGGATGTGCCCAAACAGGAACAGGGAAAACTGCGGCTTTTGCTATCCCTATTTTACAGTTACTGGATGAGGATTTAAAGAAAAATCACCAGAAAAACACAATTAAAGCATTAATCGTAACGCCAACACGCGAGCTAGCCATTCAGATTGGCGACAGCTTTAGCGATTATGGCAAAAACCTGAGATTGAAACACGCTGTCATTTTTGGCGGGGTAAATCAAAAATCGCAGGTAGACGCATTGCAAAAAGGGGTAGATATTTTGGTGGCTACTCCGGGACGTTTGCTGGATCTGATGCATCAAAAGCACCTGAGCTTAAAGCATATTAATCTTTTTGTGCTGGACGAAGCAGACAGAATGCTGGATATGGGTTTTATTAATGATGTTAAAAAGATTATTGCGGTATTGCCTCAGCACAGACAATCGCTATTCTTTTCGGCTACCATGCCGCCTGTCATTCAGAAATTGTCTGAAGAGATTTTAAAATCACCTGTTAAGGTAGAAGTTACTCCGGTTTCGTCTACGGCAGAGACCATTAACCAGACCGTATATTTTGTAGACAAGAACAATAAGAACAATTTACTGCTTCATATTCTGAAAGACCAGCTGCTTGATTCTGTTCTGGTATTTACCCGTACCAAACACGGCGCAGACAGGGTGGTAAAAACACTGGCTAAACAACATATTAAGTCTGCTGCGATACATGGCAATAAATCTCAAAATGCCAGACAGCGCGCTTTAGACGATTTTAAAACCAAAGCCATACGTGTATTGGTTGCTACCGACATTGCCGCCAGAGGTATAGATATAGACAGCCTGAAATATGTAATTAACTACGAGATTCCGAATATCCCCGAAACTTATGTGCATAGAATAGGAAGAAGCGGAAGAGCCGGAGCCGAAGGCATCGCTATTTCTTTCTGTGATGTGGACGAAAAACCATTTTTAAAGGATATCGAGAAAATCATTGGAAAAAGTGTCCCTCTCGGTGAGGATAATCCTTTCCCTATGGAAAACTTTGTAGCTAAAGAGACTGGTAAAAAACAAGGCAAGAAACCACAACAACAAGCGAGAAAACCTGAAGGCAGCAAGCCTAAAACAGTTCATAAAGGCAAAGACAACGACAGAAAAGAAAACAGCTGGAAGAATAAAGAAAGAAGCTTTTCTAAAGAAGGGAATTCACAATCGAATTGGGAATCTAAAAGGAGAAGGTTTAGGAAAAGTAGTTAAGCTCTACTTTTTTGCCTTGCTGACTCCGTTTTTAGTGTGAAATACCATATAGTTTCAGAGCTTCTTCCTTTACTATTTTATCCTTCTCCATTAGAAAGAAGGTGCCCAAAGGGCGGATGAGGGGGCAAAAAGTATCTCTCAGAAAGTTAGTAAAAATGGACTCGCT
>NZ_JBEBVH010000240.1:0-6105 GCF_040392825.1 Pseudopedobacter sp. | reverse complement strand
TTTACAGGGTGATTCATTGATGTGAAATTTGAAAGGTGCAAAGATAAGATTTTTTTAAAAAGAATGATGGTTAATTTATTGAAAATTAGAGCGACAGAAATTAACAATAGAAAAAACATATTTATCTGTCTTAATTGGCTCGGTTTTTTCTTGTAAAAAAGCTCAACAATACGATTAACAAAAATGAGAGTGAAAAACTGTCTGAATAATTCTTTATGTCTAATTGTTCTGTTTAGTATATTTATTTCCTGTAAAAAAGACAAAAATAACACACCAGCTAAAGAACCTGAATTTTATTACGTAGGGTATTCCTATAATCAAAGCTATCAAGAAACTAACAGGAGAGCGATTCTAAGTATTGGCGATTCTATTGTACAGCTTTCGCCCAACAATAGATCTGATGCTACTGCCATTTACGTTCATAATAACGATGTGCATGTTACCGGCTATCAACATGGTGGTACTGACAAAAAGCGGGTAGTTTACTGGAGAAACGGTACGATAACGCATTTGAGCGATGCTTTCGAGTACAATAAAGGAACGGCAGTATTTGCAGATGATGCGAATGTGTATGTTGCCGGTACGGTTTATGAAATTTTTAATTATAATGGCGAAGACAGGAATGTTCCTTATCAATATGTTTGGATAAACGGTGCATTTAAGCAAAAGTATGGAGCGGTAGAATTCTCTGGTATCAACTATTTTGCCCCTTATAACGGAAAGTTGTATATGGCAGGGCAGTTTGCACAACGGGCCACTTTATGGAACGAAAATTATGTTCAAGCTCTGTCAAGTAATGCGTCCGGGGCAGATTACATCAAAGTAATCAACGGAGATACATATGTAATTGGCTGGGAAGGTATAGATAAAGAAACAGATGCCTTTTCTGTATGGAAAAATAAAGAAAAAGTTTTTTCAAATACTTTAGGGAAACGGACTTCCAGTGTTGTTACTGCTATGGACGGTTGGGATTATTACTATGCAGCTAATTCCGGAGCAACGACGTTTACCGCTTCAGTCTATAAAAACGACCAGTTGTTGTATAACCTGGCAGAAGGATCCAATGTAAAGGTAGAGGCTATTCAGGTATATAATAAGAAAGTTTATGTGTTGGGGCAATTGTTGAATGGAACACAGTCTATCCCTACTTTATGGGAAGATGGGGTTCCAAAAACACTTTTTCCTTCAGACAAGAAAATATATCTGCATGATTTCGTAATAAGGTAGGTTTTAAGTTAATCTTTCTTTAGTATCGTCTCAAACGTATCTTGTCAGGTTGGGGTCCGATTTCATCGGGAAAGGTTCAATTATAGTATTATTATAGCAAATAGAATTTCAAATAAGAGAATCAGCCCTCTCTTCTTACAGAGGGCTGGATTGGGCTTATCTCCACAAATTTTCCGGATAAACACCTGCATTTACAAGTGCAGACAATTTCTCCTGTACAATCGGTTTATCTTCTTTATAAGTCACTCCAAACCATGTTGAAGAAGTAGGTAATACTTTAAATCTGGCCTTTCCGGATTTAATGATTTCTTCTGCAACAGAAGGAATATAGAACTCATTTGTTCCATTTTCTTCATCATTTTCTTTTGCGAACTTTTGAAATAATTCTACACCAGTCTCAAAAATCTTTGGCGTAAAACCCCAGAAATTCATAGAAGCATAGCTGTTTTCGGGAACAGGGAAAGTACCTTCCGGTTCGTCATATACCATTTTTCCATTATTGCGATATACTTTGGTCCTTTCGGTAATTTCGGTCATATAACCATCTTCAGAAACCGAGAAAATACCTCTGGAAACTTTACCATGATCAGATAATGTATTGTTCACTTCGAAACCCATTAAAGCCAGATTTTCGTCGGTCACATTCTCGCTTAGGAATTTGTACATTTTTTCGAAAGACTCATAACCATAAAAGTCATCGGCATTGATGATACAAAAAGGTTCGTTTATCTGATCTTTTGCCGAGATGAGTGCATGGCCTGTACCCCAGGGCTTCTGTCTGATTATCTCTTTGTCTATGCCAAACTTTTTTAAATCAAAATCCTGAAATACATAATCAGTCTCAATTCTTCCTGCCAGTTTCGCATCAAAAATTCTTTTGAATTCGTGATGGAAATCTTTTTTTACAATGAAAGAAACCTTTTTGAATCCAGCTTTTATAGCATCATAAATAGAATAGTCAATAATAGTTTCTCCTGAAGGACCGAAGCTGTCAACTTGTTTCAGGCTTCCATATCTGCTCGCCATCCCAGCTGCCAGAATTAAAAGGGTAGGTTGTTTTTTCTCCATGACAATTTTATGTGTGTTCGATAACGCAAGTTAGTAAATCATCATTAATAAAAAAATAAAAATGTTAAGTGTGTTCGAACACAATAGGTATTTTTATATATTTGTTTCTGTGTATACATATCAGGAATCTCAAGTTTTACTTTTTAATAAAACCTGCTGTTTCTGATATTTGAGTTTCAACTCTTTTTTAAATTTTAGATATTCGTTAAAAATTAAAAATCTGAAAATGACATTAATTAAGTCTATCTCTGGAATTAGGGGAACAATAGGAGGAAAGGCAGGAGATGCCCTTACTCCGGTAGATATTATAAAATTTACCGCTGCTTACGGTAAATGGATTTTAGAAAAAACAGGAAACAATAAAATAGTTGTTGGGAGAGATGCTCGTATTTCGGGAGAAATGGTGCGTAATTTAGTGGTGGGGACTTTGCAAAGTATTGGAATAGATGTGGTGGATTTAGGTCTTTCTACTACCCCAACGGTAGAAGTTGCCGTTCCTGATGAAAAAGCTGCAGGTGGTATTATTCTTACAGCCAGCCATAATCCGAAACAATGGAATGCCTTGAAATTGCTGAATAATCGAGGCGAATTTATTAGTGATCAGGATGGCAAGGAAGTATTGGCTTTGGCAGAAGATTCAGATTTATCCTTTGCAGATGTAGATAGTTTGGGTAAAGTGACTTATGACGATTCATACCTTCAAAAACATATAGATAAAGTACTGGCTTTGCCATTAGTGAATGTTGAAGCCATTAAAGCCGCGAAATTTAAAGTAGCGATAGATGCGGTAAATTCTACGGGTGGAATTTTTGTTCCGGCTTTGCTTAAAGCTTTAGGCGTAGAAACCGTTTACGAGTTGTATTGTGAGCCTAATGGTCATTTTCCTCATAATCCTGAACCGCTTCCAGAGCATTTAACCGAAATTTCTAAGGTAGTTAGAGAGAATAAAGCCGATTTGGGGATTGTCGTAGACCCGGATGTTGACCGTTTATGTTTTGTAAATGAAGATGGTTCTATGTTTGGTGAAGAATATACTTTGGTGGCTGTTGCTGACTATGTGCTAAAAAACACACCGGGCAATACTGTTTCTAATTTGTCTTCTACCAGAGCACTTCGTGATGTTACTGAAGAAGCAGGGCAAGTTTATAACGCTGCGGCTGTTGGCGAAGTAAATGTGGTGAACAAAATGAAGGAGACCAATGCCATTATTGGAGGTGAAGGCAACGGCGGAGTGATTTATCCGGAATCGCATTATGGCAGAGATGCTTTGGTTGGTATCGGTTTATTTCTTTCTCATTTAGCTCAATCAGGTAAAACGATTTCGGAATTAAGGGCTACTTATCCTGCATACTTTATCTCTAAAAATAAAATTGAGCTGGAAGCAGGAATGGATATAGACGGTTTATTGCTGAAAATTCAGGAGAAATATAAAGACCAGCCGATTAATACAATAGATGGTGTGAAAATAGAATTCGATAAACAATGGGTGCATTTAAGAAAATCCAATACCGAACCTATTATCAGAATTTATTCAGAGTCGGCTTCTGAACAACAAGCAAACGAGCTGGCAGAAAAAGTTATTAGCGATATTAAGGAAATCCTGAAATAAATTTCCGAAATTTATAGCAGCCTGAACATAGGTTATTGTTTTGTACTTTCTTGGTTTGGTTTCTCAGTACGAAACTTTAACAGATGTTTAATCAGGTTGTTTTTAAAGAGAGGTAGTACCTCTCTTTTTTTATTTTTGATAGGTTTGTTTAAACCTTAATATTATGGAACGCCTGGTACTTGTTTAAGACAGCAAGATGGCTGGTTAGTTGAAAACAATTGTTCGTCGCTGTTAGTTATCAGTAACTTATCTCTCCCAATTTTGTAAGTCAATATTGTGTTATTGCCAATGGTGCTTCCGTTCTGTAGTAGACGTTTTCCGACTTAATTCTTCCAATAAAATGAAAAACTACCCGAACGGGTGGGGAATTGGCATGGGCCTTTAGCTAATTTAGACGACCTAAACCATAAGCGTATGTTTAAAAATCTACAAGGCTTTATTTTTCTATTTATCGCTATTGCATGTTTCGTGTTATATGATTATCAAATGGGTTATTCGCAAACACCCGATGCCAGTGGCATTGTATATGTGAAAAAAGGAAGTACTGGAGATGGAAATAGTTGGGCAAACCCGGTTGGCGAGTTGGCAGATGCCCTCAAAGCGGCAAAAACCAATACCAATATTAAACAGATTTGGGTAAGTAAAGGAACATATTACCCCTTGTACAGCCCACAGGACGGAGCTAACTTTGGTACAGACAAAGGCCGGGATAACACTTTTCTGCTGGTAAAAGATGTGAAAATATACGGCGGTTTTGACCCGAATAACAATATAAGAGATTTACAAGACAAACGTATTGCGCCTTCTGCTACAACCGGATCTATACTAAGTGGCGATTTTAGCAACGATGATGTACTTAG
The DNA here is from genome assembly GCF_040392825.1 of Pseudopedobacter sp. Lineage (NCBI taxonomy): Bacteria > Pseudomonadati > Bacteroidota > Sphingobacteriia > Sphingobacteriales > Sphingobacteriaceae > Pseudopedobacter > Pseudopedobacter sp. The sequence continues at coordinate 1,341 of NZ_JBEBVH010000240.1, read as the reverse complement.
CGGTAGTGGCACTACATTAGCCATTGCAAATAATACCGAAAACGCTTATCATGTGGTGGTGAGTACGGGAAATGTGGGAGCGGCCCTGTTAGACGGTTTTACCATTACCGGCGGAAATGCCGATAATAACACCGGTTCACTCAAGGTCAACTCCGAAGATACGTACAGATCCAATGGCGGAGGTTTATTTATCAGCGCTTCTGCTCCCACTTTCAGCAATGTGGTAATTTGTAAAAATGCTACCGCTTACAGTGGTGGTGGTATGGTTAATTTCGAAGTTGCTAAGCCGGTGTTTATTAATTCGCTGATAATTAAAAATTTAAGCCCTGGCAACGGAGGCGCCGGATTCAATACAGGTTTAAGCAAACCTGTTTTTAGAAATACGGTAATAGCTATGAATAAAGCAAACAGAGGAAGTGCGTTTTATACTTATGATAGTCGAACAGCCGGAGGGTATTCGACTCCTGAATTTTATAATAGTGTGATTTATAGTAACAGTGCTCCTACAGGTGGTGCCTTATATTTTGATAATCTTAATAATGTGTATGCGTGTATTAGCCGTAATAGCCTGATACAGTACGAGACCAATACGTCAAACGGTAATATCGACGGCAATACCGATCCTAAGTTTGCCAATGCAGACAATGACAACTACACCTTGGCCAGTGGAAGTCCATTGATTAACAAGGGAAATAATTCGTATGTTACTGAACCCTTTGATTTAGCAGGTAATGCCCGCATACGTAACACTACGGTAGATATAGGCGCTTATGAGGTGCAAAGTGGCAATACTATAGCTTATACCAGAACCAATCCTGCTTTATCGGAATATGCCGATATAACCAAGCTGTATGGCGATGCCAGTTTTATACTGAACGTACCCATTAGTACCAGCAGCGGAACATTTAGCTATTTCAGTAGTAATGAGAATGTGGCTATAATTAACGGAAATGCCATCACCATTACAGGCGCAGGAACAACTTCCATTATCATAACACAGGCAGGAACACCTAAACACAATGCAGTTACCACTAAATTGACAACCTTAACAGTAAACAAAGCCGATCCTATATTTTCTAATGTTGACGATATTATTAAAACTTACGGAGACGCCAGTTTTGTACCGGAAATTACTAGTACTAGCAATGGCGCTTTTACATATACGAGCGATAATATGGAAGTAGCAGTTATTACCGATAATAAAATAACCATTGTTGGCTCAGGAACGGCGACCATTACCGCTACACAGGCAGCTACCGCCAATTACAATTCGGGAAACATTGATCTGACTTTAACGGTAGAAAAGGCTAATCCAGTACTCTCTGGTTTTACCGATATCAA
>NZ_JBEBVH010000239.1:0-6117 GCF_040392825.1 Pseudopedobacter sp. | reverse complement strand
GGCTGAAAAGCACTAATGCTGTCACATTGGAGTCGAAATGTGTTCCTAAGTAGCAGCACTGAAGAGGCTTCGACTAAGCTTGTATTGAGCTTGTCGAAATGCTCAGCCTGACAATGAACACTGCTTTTTGCATCCCCTCTTCAACAAAATCAAAACACATTTAATCAATATCGAAACAGACTTTTCGATCAGCCAACTACATTTAATTAACAAACTAATTAGATCATATAAATCAAAAAATCATTATGAAAAGACTTTTACTTTCTATGGCCTTGCTGGCTACAGCAAATTTTACTTTTGCTCAATTTACGGCTGATAAACTAGTAGTTGTGAAAACTATAGCGCTCCCTGCGAATTCAAATGTCGGGGATGTCTCTTTACTTCAACTAAATTTAGATGGAACTCCAGTTGTAAACGCTGAAGAAAAAATAATACCTACATTTTATATTGGATTAACTGCCAGTACAGTAAACAATGGTATCTTGAAGCTTAGCTCTGACAAGAAGTATCTTACTATGTATGGACACACCACATACCCTTCATCAGGAAATTTGGCTTCGACTACTGATGCCAGAACCGTAATGTTTATAGACGAATTTCAAAATATAAAAACAATCAATACTGCTACTATTATTCACTCCGCTACACAGGTTAGAGCCTGTTTTGCTTTCAAAACAGCCGAAAACTTGTATGATGTGTATCTTAGCGGGGGGTCTACATCTGCTACCGCCGGTCTTCAATATGCAAAATTGAATCTTTCTAATAACAGTATGAGTGCTCCTATAAGAATTGGAGAATATACCGTTGACAACAAACTTCAGGGATTAAATTCTGCCAGTATAAATGTATTCAACAATCAACTATATGCTGCTACCGGATTGACTAATGCTACTAATTATTTATTTACCAAAATTGGAAGTGATGTACCAACTGAAGTAGCTAGTGTAACAGACTTAAGTAATACCAGCCCTTTAAATGTTTTAAAAATACCTGGAGATTTCGTGTTTTTTGGTAAAGACCTTCTATATATCGCTGACGAAACAAAAGGAATATACAAATTCTATTCTACAGATAATGGAGAAACTTGGATTGCCGCAGGTTTTGTTGATTCTAATATTAGCGGGGATCTGGGACTAAGGGGAATGACCGGAAGAATAGAAAATGGTAAAGTTACCTTATATGCCGTAACTATTAAATCTAAAGGAAATAGTATTGTTAAAATAGTAGATGAAACAGCGAAAAACCAAATTATTTCCAATTCGACAACAGGAGTTTCTATTACCACTTTGAGTACCGCAACATCCACAGTAGGCTACAGAGGTATCAGCTTCACACCTAATTCTACCATTACATTGCCTGTTACCTTAAACAGTTTTACGGCTAAACCTGTTAATTCAAATGTACTTATAAACTGGTCTACAGTATCAGAACAAAACAATAAACACTTCGAAATTCTACGCTCTACAGATGGTATTTCGTTCTCTAAAATTGGCGAAGTAAACGGCAAGAACAATTCCAGCACACTTACGCAGTATACATTTACAGATTATTCACCGGCATCCGGAACGAATTACTATCAACTAAAACAAGTAGATTTTAATGGAAAATCAGAAACATTTGGTCCCGTTCCTGTAAAACTTAACTTTACACCTGAAGAAAACATCAAAATAATCAATAAAAACGGTTCGGTTATCTTATCCATAAACTCTGAATTTACAGATTCGGTAAACTTAACCGTTACAGACGTTACAGGGCGAGTAATCCTTTCTAAAAAATCTGTAATCAACAAAGGAGACAATAATATCGCACTTAATACCATCTTAAAACAAGATGCTATTTATGTCTTAAATCTCGAAGGTAAGAATCTTAATAAGGCAGTTAAATTCAGGAATTAATCTGGACATTTGACAAACAAAAAGTGCTGTGAGTAAATTCACAGCACTTTTTGTTTATTTTCCGTTTAAAAACCGTTGTTGATGGAAATTTACCAAATCATCTATGGGAGAACGTACAATTTTCCCTAAGTTCATTCCGTATTCACCTGCAACCTCCTCTAAAATATCTTTGAAATTATAGGCTACAGAACCAATGCAATTGAATGAATAAGATTTATAGTTAGGATATCTGCTTACCAGATTCTTAAAAAACTCTTCAAAAGAAGATTTTACCAGATTTCGGGTATATACCTTATTAGATTGTACATCATAAACAAACTTACTGAAACTGGCACAAAACCTGTTTGGTAACGGCTTTACATAGACGTTATCTAAAATATCTTCTTCAGTTAACTGAAATGTATTCCAAAATTCCTTTCTAACCTCTTCCGGCATATACCCTCTGATATAATCTCCCAAGAGCTTTTTACCAATATGGCAACCACTCCCCTCATCACCTAATATGTACGCTAAAGAATCAATATGCTCAACAATATCGTTTCCATCATAAATACAGGTATTTGTTCCGGTACCTAAAATAGCTGCGAAACCTTTGTTGTTGCCCAATAAAGCTCTGGCAGCAGCCAACAGATCATGACCAATATCAATTTTCGCATTTACAAAAATCTTCTCGAAAGCATCTGAAATTACTTTCGCCTTTTCATCGTTATGTACGCCGGCACCGTAATAATTTACTTCCTTAACCTCCTCTACCGGAAGATCCTTGGGTAAGTTTTTCTTTAAAGAATTATATATATAAGTTGTATCCGAAAAATAAGGGTTATAACCTTCTGTATTAAAGAGTGTCTTATTGTTATTTTCATCAATAAGGCACCAATTGGTTTTAGTAGAGCCCCCGTCTGCTATAAGTATCATATGTTAAATTATAATAATCAGTTTTTAAAGATATTAATATTATCTTATTGTACAAAGTACACTAAGTACTTATTTCAAGCAATAAACACAAAAACACCTGATTAACAGCTTATTATTTTACAAAAAAGCATTGCTTCAAACCCTTTTCCAGAATATCTCTTCTCAAATTCTTACCTATAAATACAATTTTAGTCTGCTTATTCTCTTCATCTTCCCAGACATCTCCATCCGTAAAAACAGGAGAACCTTTTACAGATTGGAGAATAAGCTGCCTGTTAATCCCTTCAATATTGATAATCCCCTTAATACGGTAAAAATATGCCCCCTGAAACATTAGCATAACAGTAAAATAATGACGAAGCTTCATCAGATCGAAACTTTCGTCAAACACAAAACTTTGTGCAACAATATCATGATGATGGCTCTCTTTTACAGAAGATGCAAAACCTTGTTTTAGCGATGTAGAAACACCTAACTTTAGTTTTACAGTGGACTTATCATAAGCATTCAATTCCAACAGCTTTTTTGTATCTACTTTGCCATAATTCGCAAATTCAAAATCCGCAAGAGGATTTAAAGCCTTTGTCTTTTGCTTAATGAGTTCTATTTGCTCTCCGTCTGCATCATCGCTTTTATTGTATATAATATAATCAGAAAAAGCAATTTGTTGTGAAGCCTCCTCCTCTACTCCCAGTACATCCAGAACATGGGCACAATCTACCAGACAAATTACACCATCTAGTTTAAATACAGTTTGAATATTGTAATCTGTCATAAAAACCGCTGCAACCGCAGAAGGGTCTGCAATGCCAGTAGTTTCTATAATCAAATGGTCAAACTCATAAGGCCCGGTGACTAATTTATTCAATAAATCGCTAAGCTCTCCGTTTACCGAACAACAGATACAGCCATTAGATAATTCAAAAATATGCTCATCAGTATTAATAACCAGTGAGCTATCTATATTAATCTGACCAAATTCATTCTCAATAATCGCAAATTTCTTATCTGGATTTTCCGTGATGATATGGTTTAAAAAAGTAGTTTTACCTGCCCCTAAAAAACCTGTAAGTATGGTAACCGGAGTTGTCTTCAATGCCATTTGGCAAAGATAGCGAATTACAAATATTACATTTTTCATCTCAGCATCAGAAAACATTAGCCTTAATTACTTTGTTCCTTGATAAGTTCATCGGTTTATAGACTAGACTTTCTTTGAACTTTAAACTTTTGACTTCACAATACATGAACAGGCTGCAACAAAAATTAGAGAAAATAGGTTCCGACGCTAAATCCACTGCCAAAGCCGTTGGCTTAAGATATATCGATAATTTTGAAAAAGGTTACACACGAAAAAGAAACAATAACGGTTTTCAATATTTTGACCTGGAGGGAAATCTGGTAAAAGATTCAGATTTGTTAGAACGCTTCCGGAAACTGGTTATTCCCCCGGCATATGAAAACATTTGGATCTCGCCCGCAGAAAACACACATCTTCAGTTTACAGGAATAGATGCAAAAGGCAGAAAACAATACAGGTATCATCCGGAATGGAATAAAATTAGAAACCAGGCTAAATTTTACCGCTTAAGGCGATTTGCTGAAGCCCTGCCCACTATCCGGAAACAGGTAGAAAAAGATCTAAAAAGAAAAGGATTACCTCTGGAAAAAGTATTGGCTTTGGTTGTAAAACTGATGGAATTGACCAATATCCGCATAGGAAATGAAAATTACAGCAAGTTATATGGCTCTTTCGGCTTGACAACGTTGAAAGACAGACACGTCAGATTCAACGGCAATAAAGAAGTTAAATTTGCTTTTAAAGGTAAAAAAGGTATCTATCATGAAATTTCGCTGCATGATAAGTCAATTGCAAAATTGGTAAAACACTGTCAGGACATTCCCGGAAAAGAGCTATTTCAATACTATGATGAAAATGGCAATCATCATAGTATTGATTCCGGAGATGTCAATAATTATATCAAGGAAATCTCGGGTGAAGATTTTACTGCAAAAGATTTCAGGACATGGTTTGGCAGCGTCCATGCTATCTGTGCATTTAGAAATATAGGGAACTATGAGAAGCAAACCGAACTGAAAAGCAATATTGTGCAGGCGGTTGACTATGTTGCAGAAAAGTTAGGCAATACCAGAACAGTCTGTAAAAAATATTATGTGCATCCAACTGTGATATCATCTTATGAAAATGGACACATCCATTTGTACAGAACCAGAAAAACTTCGTCGGGCTCTTTTACGGATTATGAGAAACTGCTGATTAAAATTTTGGACCAGGAAAGTCTGAGTTAAGCATTTTTTTTAACTTTGCTACATGTTCACAGGCATTATAGAAACGCTAGGTAAAGTTGTAAAGGTAGAAACAGACCGGGGCAATCTCCATTTAACTATTCAATCTGATATCAGTAATGAGTTTAAAATAGACCAGTCTGTTGCCCATAACGGCGTTTGTTTAACTGTTGTTTCCATTGCAGATGATACGCATACAGTTACAGCAATTCAGGAAACACTTCTAAAAAGCAATTTAGGAGAACTGCAGCAAGGAAACACGATAAACCTGGAGCGTTGTATGCTGATGAATGGCAGACTGGATGGACATATTGTACAGGGCCATGTAGATCAAACAGCAAAATGTATTGCTCTGGAAGAACAAGACGGCAGCTGGTTCTTTACTTTTGAATATGAAGAAAACCAGGGTAACGTAACTGTAGAAAAAGGCTCCATTTGTGTAAATGGAATCAGTCTTACTGTAGTAAATTCACGAAAGAATCAGTTTTCAGTTGCCATTATCCCCTATACTTATGAACATACTAATCTGAACGAAGTTAAGGTTGGAAGTACAGTGAACCTGGAATTCGACATTATAGGAAAATATGTTGCCCGTTTAATGCAACGCTAAAACACTAAAACATGAGCTTTGCTAAACAGGTAAAATCCCTACTGTATAAAGAAATACTTTTGGAATGGCGTTCTAAATATGCTTTTAACGGCATTTTATTATATGTACTTTCTACGGTATTTGTTTGTTATCTGTCCTTTAAAACAACTCCTCCCTTAGTTTGGAATGCTCTTTTTTGGATTATTCTACTGTTTACAGCTATCAATGCCATAGCTAAAAGTTTTATGCAGGAAAGCAAAGGAAGGTTATTGTATTTTTATACACTGGCCAGCCCTCATGCTATTATCATCTCTAAAATAATTTATAATATTATTTTAATGATATTAATGGCATTCATCGCCTTAATTGCTTACAACGTTGTGTTTACTAATGAAATAGGCGATATCTGGC
>NZ_JBEBVH010000238.1:0-6262 GCF_040392825.1 Pseudopedobacter sp. | reverse complement strand
CGTTCCGTTTCTCTCCTCCCGTTCATTTTGAGTAACTTTTTATTAACTTTATTCGTAAAGATATGTTCCCATTGAGTACAGTACATGGAAAACAAGCAGATACCTACAAACGAAATAGAACGCCTTCAGAAATTAGAATATTATGGGCTGTTAGGAATGGGAAAAGATCCGGAACTGGATGTTCTAGCAGAAGCAGCATGCCTTATAGCAGATTGCCCTTCTTCTCTGATAGCCATGATGGAAGAAGATATACAATGTATTCAAAGCTGTGTTGGCTTGGAATTAGAGACGGTAGACAGAGAAAATACCATCTGCCAATATGTTGTTTTAAGCAAAGAAATACTCATAATAGAAGACACATGGGAAGATCCCAGATCTTCTACAAATCCATTAATTCGCGAAGGCAATATTCGTTTTTACGCTGGTATACCATTAATTGTTGAGGAAAGTTATGTTATAGGTACATTATGTATTATTGATTTTCATCCGAAAAAGCTTACTCCCAAACAGATTTCATCATTAAGCCAATTAGGAAAAGCAATTACTAAGATCTTATTGGGGAAAAAGCAAAGAGTAGAAGCCGGATACTTTTCGGAAATCGTACGCTTATCTAAAAACATGATCTGCGTATTAGATAAACAATTTTTACTAAAAGAAATAAATCCGGCCTTTTCCGAAGGGCTGGACATCTCCAGATCAGCGGCATTGGGAAAACCTCTGTTTGAAATTCTGGATACTCCAGATATTACTCCAAAAAACCTGTTAAAAAAACTTATCAATACCAGTACCGGAATACAGCTCACCACTACCACACAAAAAGAAAGTGGTAAAAAAGTAGTTGTAGACTGGCACTTTAAATACCATAATATCAATGGCGAAATCTTTGCATTTGGCAGAAATGCAACTACAGAATTAGAAGAAAAATTAAAACTGGAGAGCTCCGAACGCCGTTTCCGTAATTTTTTCGAGAACGCCATTGGCCTTATGAGCATGCATGATATGGATGGAAACATTATAGCCGTTAATGAAAAAGGCCGGAATATGCTCCATTATACAGCTGCCGAGGTAAAAAAATTAAACCTGCGGCAACTGGTTCCATCGCATCATCTTCCATTCCTTGAATCTTATTTAGAGCGTATAGCGCGTAACAAAGAAGATTCGGATATGATGGTTCTGCAGACAAAGGAAGGCACACCAATTTATTGGCTGTATCACAATATGCTGGAAACCGATCTGGATGGAAAACCCTATGTGGTTAGTACGGCTTTAAATATGACAGATCGGATACAGTTAGAACATGACCTGCTGCATACGAAGCAAATTCTCGAGCAAACCAATGCAGTAGCTCAGGTTGGTGGCTGGGAAGTAGATCTGGAACAAAATAAAGTGTATTGGTCAGATCCCACCAAAATTATCCACGGTGTAAAAAAAGATTTTGCTCCTAATGTTGATTCTGCTCTTAGTTTCTTTGAACCGGAAAGCGAAAAAAAGCTAAGAAATATTTTTGAACAGGCAATAGAAAAAGGTACATCTTATGATATCGAACTTCGTCTGCGTAAACAAAGCGGCGAGACAATCTGGGTTCGCGTAAAAGGTGTTCCAGAATTTGAAGACGGTAAATGTAAACGCATATTTGGTATTATTCAGGATATCAATAAAAGCAAGATCCTTTACCTGGAGCTCGAGCGCAAAGAAGCCATGTTACAGGCTTTTGTAAATTATGTGCCTGCTTCCGTTGCCATGTTCGACCGCGACTTCAACTATGTATTCGTCAGCAATCAATGGGTAGACGACTTTCATCAGGGAAAAGCCGATTTACTGAACAAGAATTTCTTTGAGCTTTTCCCTCATATCCCCGAAGAACGAAAAAGAATATACAAAGAAGCACTCGAAGGAAAACCTTACAAAAACACCAACGAGGTAATTAGCGTTGGTGGAATTGGCACACCTCAACACTTTAACTGGGAAGTTAGACCATGGCATCTTGCTGATGGCGGTATTGGTGGAGTTATTGTTTTCACCCAAAATATCAGCGAATCGGTTAAAGTAAATGAAGAACTAAAAAAAGCAAAGACACTTGCAGATCTGGCCAGTAAAGCAAAATCTGAATTCCTGGCAAACATGAGTCACGAAATCAGAACACCTTTAAATGGTGTTATAGGCTTTTCGGACCTCTTATTAAAAACACCGCTTAACGATACTCAGAAGCAATATTTAAATTATATTAACGAATCGGGAAACAGTCTGCTGAGTATAATCAACGATATTCTCGATTTCTCTAAGATAGAAGCCGGGAAACTCGAACTGCTTATAGACAAATTCAATATTTATGATATTGCCAACCAGGTAATTAACATCGTTCTGTATCAGGCCCAGCGAAAAGACATAGAACTGTTACTCAATATAGAGCAAGGTCTTCCATGTTCTGTCTGGGTAGATGAATCCCGCATCAAACAAGTACTGATTAATTTACTTGGCAATGCAGTAAAATTTACCGAACAAGGTGAAATTGAGCTTAAAATTGAAAAGCTAAATTCCGGTAAGGAAAAATTAACCCTGCGATTTTCGGTACGCGATACGGGTATAGGCATTCCGAAAGACAGACAACAACAAATATTTGAGGCTTTCACTCAGGAAGATAGCTCTGTAAGCAAGCGATATGGAGGTACCGGGTTAGGATTAACCATCTCGAATAATTTACTAAACTACATGAAGAGCAAACTCCAGCTGGAAAGTGAGCCTGGTAAAGGTTCTCTTTTCTATTTTGATCTGGAAGTTCCTTATGAAGAACAGGAAGAGGTAGACGAAGAACTGTCTATCGGTAAAGTTCTTATTGTTGATGATAACGCCAATAACCGAACCATATTGAAACATATGCTGGACTACAAGCAAGTAGAAGCTGTTCTGGCAGAAAACGGTATGGAAGCACTGCAATTGCTTATGCGTGGCGAGCGCTTTGACGTTATACTGATGGATTATCATATGCCTATTCTTTCGGGGCTCGAAACCATAGACAAAATCAGGGAATTATTTCATAAACAGGAAAAGGAAATTCCACTCATTGTCTTACACACCTCTTCGGAAGAACACGAGGTCATTTCCTCTTTCAGACAGGAAGACAGATCTTATTGTTTGCTAAAGCCTATTAAATCAGAGGAACTTTATAAGGCACTTCGTCGGGTTATTCAAAAGAGCAAGGCAGGTATCGAAGACGCTCTAAAAACAGACGATCCCGTTACACCAACTTTGTATGAACAGCAAATCAAGATTTTGCTGGCAGATGACAATCCGGTAAATATGGCACTTAACTTAAGAATCATAGAGTCTCTGATGCCGAATGCACAATTGACCGAAGTTGCCAATGGCGCTGCAGCCATACAGGCATGTACCCAAAATATTTTCGACCTCATCCTGATGGATGTCCAAATGCCGGAAGTAGATGGTATAGAAGCTACTAAACAAATAAGAAAGCTTAGAGGCTATCAGGATATCCCCATCATAGGAATTACAGCGGGAAATATTCGCGGGGAGAAAGACAAATGCATAGAAGCAGGAATGTCAGACTTTTTAGCAAAACCAATACGTCAGCAAGACATGTATGTGGTATTGAAAAAATTTGTCGAAATGGAACCTGCCGAGTCTTACGACGATCGTTTAGATACAGACGCATTGCAGCAGCAGGTTGGCGACGACCCGGAATTTATGTCTTTCTTTCTTGGCCTGGTTATAAAAGAGCTAAAATCAGCATTATCAAACCTAAGAGAAGTAAGAGAAAGCAGCGATGTGGTTCGCTTAAAAGAAATTATTCATAAACTGAGAGGTACTGCTTCTACCGCCGGTTTAACCAAACTGGCTAAGCTGGCGTTTGTTATTGAAGACGGATTGAATACCGAAGCTTCCATGCCAGAAAATTTGATAGAAATAGAACAGGAAATAGAAATTGGACTACAACTTGCCACAAAACTTTTAAACAAACAATAATACCATGTTAATTTTAATAGCAGAAGACGACGAATTGATATTACATACCATTGAACATAAATTGGTTAAAGAAGGACACGAAGTTATATTATCTCGTAATGGCAAAGAAGCCATAGAAAAGATAAAAAGTTTAGATATAGATCTTATTATTACAGATATCATGATGCCTTTTGCATCTGGTACCGAAATTTTGTCGACAATTCAGACACTGGGCAAAAACATTCCGGTTATTGTACTTTCCAGCATGGGTCAGGAAGAAGTTGTTATCGAGGCTTTTGATATGGGCGCCTCCGATTTCATGATCAAACCCTTCAGTCCGAATGAATTGTTATTACGCATAAAAAAATTAGCAAATAAACAGGCCTAAAAATGTCAACACGCGTCACCGTACAAGAACTCGTCATCGCGATCATCATCGTACTGATCTTAGTATTGCTATTGACCATAATCGTGTTAACATACAGCTTTTACCGCTATCGGATTTTACATAACAGAGAATCCTGGAAAAAAATAATCGAATACAAAATATCCGAAGTTATTGTAGACGGGCAGGAAGCTATTCACAACGATAAAGAGTTTTCCAGTCACCTGCGGCATGCCTCTTTCAGGAATCTCTTTCTGGCAGTACTGGTCGAGTCAAACCGGAAATTTTCCGGAGCAGCACATAACGAACTTAAAAAGCTCTTTTACAGCTTTCAGTTAGAAAAAGATGCGTGGAAAAAACTTCGTCAAAAAGAGCCGTATCTTATTGCTAACGGAATACAGGAATTGGCATCAATGCGTGTAGAGGCAGCTATACCACAAATTATAGCCCTGCTCAGCAACCCCCATCAACAGATCTATCAGGAAGCCCAGTATGCTATGGTCAGCTTCAAGGGATTCGAAGGGTTAAACTTCCTCAACGAACTGGTGTATCCCCTATCCGACTGGCAACAGCTCCGTTTATTAAGTTCTTTAAAAGAAATTCCCGAACATTCCGCTCCAACCATCTCCAACTGGTTGGTAAGTACCAATGAGTCGGTAGTTATTTTCACACTCCGCCTCATCAGGAAATTCCAGCTTTTGTCATTCTATACACAAGTATGGGACATGTTGAACCATGCTACCGCTAATACACAAATACAGATTGTTCGTACTTTAAGAGTATTGGAAAATGCAGATACGGTTCAACAATTTATAACAGTCTTTCCAGAGCAGACAGAAAAAGTACAGTTGGAAATATTAAAAGCATTAAAGATTGCCAGGAATAAAAAAAGCGAGTCCTTTCTACAGCAACAGCTCTGGGAACATCCTGCCGCAGCTATCAAAATCGCAGCGGCAGAAGTACTCATAGCTTTAGGACAGCAAGCCTATCTGCAACAGGTCGCCGGTCAGGAAGAAACGCCCGAACAACTTATAAAAATCATTAAACACGCCTTACAGGAAAAGATATGTTAGATTTTGCTCACCTCGTTTATGAAATTATAATTTGGGTATTTTTAATATACTCGGGCTCTATTTTTATGATCTACACCTGGATTGGGATATCTGCCTATTTTGCTGTATCGAGGTATAAGCATGATAACTCCTTTACCGATTATAGTATTATAGCAACAAATGTCAATGCACCAACATTTAGTCTTATCGCACCGGCATATAATGAAGGTATGACTATTGTCGAAAATGTCCGCTCGCTTTTATCGTTGTATTACCATAATCTGGAAATCATTATTGTTAATGATGGTAGCCGTGATGACTCCATAGCCAAACTTATTGAGGCGTATCAGTTAGAATCTACCTCTTTTTTTATTCAGGGAGATATAGAAACTCAAGAAATAAGAGCCATCTATAAAAGTAAAAATCCGGCATTTAAGAAACTGATAGTTGTAGATAAAGAGAATGGTGGTAAAGCCGATGCGCTTAACGTAGGAATAAATATTTCATCAGGAGATTACATTGTCTGTATTGATGTGGATTGTATTCTTGAACAGGATGCCATACTCAAACTGGCCAAACCTTTTTTAGAACAGACCGATAAACGTGTTATCGCCTGTGGTGGAGTTATTCGTTTAGCTAATAATTGCAAAGTAATAGACGGAAAGGTAGTAGATATTAATCTTCCACAATCGTGGCTGGGACGCACCCAGGCTTTAGAATATATACGCGCCTTTGTATTGGGAAGAATGGCATGGTCCAGAGCTTCGGGCCTGATTTTAATCTCCGGCGCATTTGGCGCATTTGACAAACAAATCGTATTGGCTTGCGGAGGGTGTTGGCCTCCCACGCCTCGACCTGGTGTTCC
>NZ_JBEBVH010000237.1:0-6272 GCF_040392825.1 Pseudopedobacter sp. | reverse complement strand
TTATATCTGTTATCAATAAAAATCTGAAAACTATGGAAATAACTGATACAAAAGGTTCTAAAGTAACCTATACTCAGGAGGAAGCATTTGAAGCGAGTTTGAAATATTTCAACGGAGATGATCTGGCTGCCAGAGTTTGGGTCAATAAGTATGCACTTAAAGACTCGTATGGTAATTTATATGAAAAGACACCAGATGATATGCACCGACGTATTGCATCTGAAATTGCCAGAATAGAGTCGAAATATCCAAATCCGATGTCGGAAGATCAGGTATTCGAACTTATCAGAAACTTCAAATACATAATTCCGCAGGGTAGCCCCATGACGGGTATAGGTAATCCTTATCAGATAGCTTCACTTTCAAACTGTTTTGTTATAGGAAATGATGGGAAATCCGATTCTTACGGTGGTATCATGAAAATAGATCAGGAGCAAATACAGTTAATGAAGCGCAGAGGGGGGGTAGGACACGATCTTTCTCATATTCGACCTAAAGGGTCTCCAGTGAAAAATTCTGCACTTACATCAACGGGAATTGTGCCGTTTATGGAGCGTTATTCAAACTCTACAAGGGAAGTAGCTCAGGATGGTCGGAGAGGTGCGTTGATGCTATCTATTTCTATAGAACATCCAGATGCGGAAGGCTTTATTGACGCGAAGCTGGAGCAGGGAAAGGTTACGGGAGCAAATGTATCAGTAAGAATCAGTAATGCATTTATGCAAGCTGTGGAAAATGATGTAGATTTTATTCAGAAATATCCTATAGATTCTGCTAACCCATTGGTAAGTAAACAAACCAATGCCAAACAGCTTTGGAAAAAAATTGTGCATAATGCCTGGCGTTCAGCAGAACCCGGTATTTTGTTTTGGGATACTATTATTAACGAATCTGTTCCGGACTGTTACGCAGATTTGGGATATAAAACGGTGTCTACCAATCCATGTGGCGAGATTCCGTTATGTCCTTATGATTCCTGTCGCTTATTGGCAGTTAACCTTTATGCTTATGTGAATAATCCTTTTACCAAAAAGGCAGCCTTTGACTTTGACTTATTCAAAGAACATATAGGGGCTGCTCAGAGGATAATGGATGATATCATAGATCTGGAACTTGAAAAGGTAGATGCAATTTTAGCAAAAATAGATGCAGATCCGGAAGATGAAGAGGTGAAAAGAGTAGAGCATAATCTTTGGTTGAATATTCGTAAAAAAGCGGAAGAGGGAAGAAGAACAGGAATTGGAATTACAGCAGAGGGTGATATGCTTGCTGCTTTAGGACTGAGATATGGTAGTGATGAAGGAATTGCTTTTTCTGTAGATATACATAAATTAATTGCTATTGAGGCTTATAGGGCTTCTGTTATGGCAGCAAAAGAGCGTGGTGCATTTCCGATTTTTGATGCGGAAAGAGAAAAAAATAATCCTTTCATAAAAAGACTGGCCGAAGCAGACTCTAAACTTTATTATGAAATGTTGGAATATGGTCGTCGTAATATCGCTTTGTTAACTATTGCGCCAACAGGTACAACAAGTTTAATGTCGCAAACGACTTCTGGTATAGAGCCGGTTTTTATGCCGGTTTATAAGCGCAGGAGAAAAGTGAATCCAAATGATAAAAACGTTAGGGTAGATTTTGTAGATGAAGTTGGCGATTCATGGGAAGAATATGTTGTGTTTCATCATGGTTTTAAAAAATGGATGGAAATCAACGGCTATGATACGACCATAAATTATAGTAATGAAGAGTTGGACGAACTGGTAAAGAAATCTCCTTATTACAAAGCAACTTCCAACGATGTAGATTATTTGAAAAAGGTGCATATGCAGGGAGCTATCCAAAAATGGGTAGATCATTCTATCAGTGTTACAATCAATATGCCGAATGACGTATCTGAAGAATTAGTAGGTGAATTGTATATGGAAGCCTGGAAATCAGGATGTAAAGGTGTGACGGTCTACAGAGATGGTTCACGTTCCGGCGTTTTGATTTCTACTGAAGAGAAAAAAGAGAGTAAAGAAGAACCGGCAGCGCTATTACCGGCTACTTCTTTCCCTACTATAAGGCCACAGACTTTGGAATCCGATGTTGTTCGTTTTCAGAACAATAAAGATAAGTGGATTGCTTTTATAGGATTAATAGATGGAAAGCCTTACGAGATTTTTACAGGTCTTTCTGATGATGAAGATGGTATTTTATTGCCTCGCTGGGTCAATGATGGATTAATCATCAAAAATAAAGATGAAGACGGATCATCACGTTATGACTTTCAGTATAAGAATCAAAGAGGTTATAAAACAACCATAGAAGGTTTATCTTATAAATTTAACCCAGAATACTGGAACTATGCGAAGCTGATTTCGGGTACTTTACGCCATGGAATGCCAATAGAGAAGGTAGTAGATTTAATTAATAAACTGCAATTGGATGAGCATATCAATACATGGAAAAATGGCGTAGCGAGAGCTTTGAAACGTTATATTCCGGAAGGAGCAAGTGCCGGGTCTGCTAAATGTTCTAACTGTAATTCTACAAATCTGCAATATCAGGAAGGTTGTCTAACCTGTAAAGATTGTGGATCCAGTAAATGTGGTTAATGGTTTTGAAGTATAAAGCTGTCTAAAAGACAAAAAACATAGTTGTTTTAACGATTTTAGAGGAACCTGTTCCGATTTATCGGAGAAAATCTCCTTCAGTACAAATTCTGAAGGAGATTTCTTTCCAAATGTTTTTGTATTAGCGAGAAGTTAACGCAGAATCCATTCCCAGTTTCGTTATGCTGAGTGTAACGAAGCCTGCCTTGCCGGTCAGGCAGGCATCCCATTATAAAAAGTTTATACCGCATGTAGGGTTCTTCTCCCGATGCTCGGGATCAAAAGGAATTGAGGCAGAATTTTACTTGCTCTCCGCATTATCTACCGTAATCCAGTTAATTTTATAGTCTTTACTTAGCTTTGAATTGATCTGATCTTTATAGCTTTCCGGAGCAGTTATCGTTTTAGCATCGCCATCACTATAATAACGGGTCTTGTGCTTATTTTGAAGTTTCATAAAATGAGCAGGTCCAAATTCAGTATCTCCGGCCTGAACGCGCTCAACCGCTAGTCTATTGAAATCTTTGTGATAAGGAGAAACCGAAGTAGCCGATCCTACCAATAAAACAACTTCATGGTTATAGTTCACATCCTCAAATTTTCCTTTTGATTCCAGTGGAAGATTTTTAGCATGCATTCCCAAAGGTAAAGCCAGACTCCTTACCTCATAATTTGGAATAAACTCTTTAATTTCTTTAACAAACATACCTAAATGCTTTTGAACACCTGCATCATCCAGTTTATTTAACGGAACGTGGTACCAACCATGATTACCTATTTCGTAACCATTTTTTATCAGCCATTCCAGTTTCTCCTTCTTAAATTCCGGCTGTGCAAAAAGTCTGAGTGTAGGTTTTATAGCAGGAAGCACATAGAAGCTGGCCGTTATTGGGAAATCAGGATGTTTTTTCTTGAAATCTTCCATGATTCCCACTGCACAGTTAGGGTCAACTTCTGTTTTTCCGTTCTTTTCAATAAACCTAAACTGGCCGGCGCTGGAATCGTCAAAAGTAATGGCGAAAGGAGTTTTTCCCGCTGGGATATCCAATTTTCCATATGCCAGATCTAATACAGAAACCGGGTAGAAATTATTGTCATATAGCATTTGAAGGTCTTTTCTGAAATTTTCAGGTGTTCTTCTCCATCTATCTTCCGGTTCTCCAATTAAATGATATTCCAATACCATCACTTTCCCCAATTCATTTGGAGTGAAATCTGTGAAAGTACTTATTTTCGGGTTCTGAGGTTCGTCACTCGCAGTGTTTACTGTTTGTGTAGCGATACCTTCTGTTTGATTTTTTACTTGCTTTCCGTTGTTACACGCTATTAAAAAAGATGTAGCTAATGAGATTAAATAAAGCTGTTTATGTATTTTCATGTTTTAAGTTGACAAAGCATCAAAAGTAATCTAAAATGTACAATTGTTATTAAGTGGGTAATCAAAAATAATTTTTAATAGAGGCTTATAGGGATTTTGGTTTTTTAGAGATCTGTTTTTTTAAAATAATCAATTTCTCTTTACTGCTTTAACGAAAATTGCAATTTAATAATAGTGAGTATATTGAATGTGAAAACAGGATGCAACTTTTTCTGAGAGAACAGAAATTTAATATTTACATTTGCGCCATGTATCAGTTTTTAAAGCCAATTTTTTTTCAATTCGACCCCGAGAAAATACATCATTTTGTTACTGGAACACTACAAACAGCACAGAAAATCTGGGGATTACCAAAACTTATTAAAGGAAGTTTTAAATACGAACATCCGTCTTTAGAAAGAGAAGTATTTGGTCTGAAATTTAAAAATCCGGTAGGTTTAGCTGCAGGTTTTGACAAAAACGGAGAATATATTGAAGAACTGGCCAATTTTGGTTTTGGTTTTATAGAAGTTGGTACGGTAACGCCCTTACCTCAACCGGGGAATGATAAGCCGAGAATGTTTCGTTTGCCTGCAGACGAAGCGCTTATTAATAGAATGGGCTTTAACAATAAAGGAGTTGACGTACTGGCCAGAAAATTGGAATATGTAAAACGAGATGGTTTAATTATTGGCGGAAATATTGGAAAAAATAAAAATACGCCAAACGAAGATGCCGTAAGCGATTACATCAAGTGTTTCGATCGTTTATTTAATGTAGTAGACTATTTTGTCGTTAATGTCAGTTCTCCGAATACACCCAATTTAAGAGCATTACAGGAAAAAGAACCACTAAAAAATATTCTGAATACTTTACAGGAAAGAAATAACAAAAATGGTATTTCCAAACCTATTTTATTGAAGATAGCTCCGGATTTAACAGACTCTCAGTTAGATGATATTGTAGAGATTGTACAGGAAACCAGGATTGCAGGCGTAATAGCTACCAATACAACTATTTCCAGAGATAATTTGAATTCGCCGGAATATCTGAAAAAGGAAATGGGAGGCTTAAGTGGGAAACCTGTAAAAGACAGATCTACAGAAGTGATAAGATACCTTTCAAATAAGTCAAATAAAGCATTCCCTATCATAGGTGTAGGTGGGATTCATTCCGCAAAAGATGCAAAAGAAAAGCTGGATGCAGGTGCTGCCCTGGTACAGATTTATACAGGCTTCATTTATGAAGGACCGGCTTTAATCAAGAGGATTAAAAAATCACTAAAGAAGTAATTTAATAGAATTGTAAATAAAACAGAGCGGGTGTTGTGCTTTCTCGGGGGAAGCCTATATTTGCGACAAATGAATAACATGACTGAAGAATTAGAACACGTAAAATGTTTAATTATAGGTTCTGGCCCGGCAGGTTATACTGCAGCAATTTATGCAGCTAGAGCCGATTTAAAACCTGTGATGATAACAGGGATGCAAATGGGTGGTCAGTTAACACAGACTACAGATGTAGAAAATTTTCCAGGATACCCAGGTGGTGTAATGGGGCCGGATATGATGGAAGATTTCCGTAAACAAGCCGAGAGGTTTGGTACAGACATTCGTTTTGGCTACGTTTCTGCTGTAGATTTTTCGGGACCAGTTCATAAAGTAGTGGTTGATGATGTTAAAACCATTTTAGCCGATACGGTAATCATTTCTACAGGAGCATCTGCAAAATACTTAGGTTTAGAGTCCGAGCAAAAATATAATGGTTTTGGTGTTTCTGCTTGTGCAGTTTGTGACGGTTTCTTCTTTAAAAACCAGGATGTTGCCATTGTAGGAGCTGGTGATACAGCAGCGGAAGAAGCAACTTATCTGTCTAAATTATGTAACAAAGTGTACATGTTAGTAAGAAGAGACGAATTTAGAGCTTCTAAAGCGATGGTGAAACGTGTATTAAATACACCAAACATAGAAGTTTTATACAATACAGAGACTAAAGAGATTTTAGGAGACAATAAAGCTGTAACCGGAGTAAGAGTAGTAAATAACCAAACTCAGGAAGAAAGAGACTTAGCAGTTACGGGATTTTTCGTAGCTATTGGGCATAAACCTAATACAGATATTTTTAGGGATTGGTTAGATATGGATGAAACAGGTTATATAATAACTAATCCGGATAGTACATCAACTAAGATTCCTGGTGTTTTCGTTTCTGGAGACGCACAGGATAAAATCTTCAGACAAGCGATTACCGCGGCAGGAACAGGTTGTATGGCAGCCTTAGAGGCCGAAAGATATCTGGCGGCCAAAGAATACGAATAAGAC
>NZ_JBEBVH010000236.1:0-6359 GCF_040392825.1 Pseudopedobacter sp. | reverse complement strand
GGCAGAAGCTAATCCCGGAGTAACAATAGGTTTGGTACCTTGTGCTGTGGGAGGAACCGCTATCAGGAAATGGGTTCCGGGCGGGTATGACAGTGTAACCAATAAACACCCTTATGACGATGCATTACTAAGAATTAAACTAGCCATGAAAAAAGGGGTGATCAAAGGGGTTATATGGCATCAGGGAGAGGGAGACAGCGGAGTAAAATCCTCACAGACTTATGTGGATAAGCTGGCAGAATTGATAGAAAGAATTAGAAAAGAAGTTGGGAACCCTAAATTACCCTTTGTGGTGGGGCAATTAGCTATGTACCGTGACAATTATCAGTATATCAATAAAGAATTGCCCAAGCTGCCGGTAAAGGTATCTTATACGACAATAGTTTCTTCAGAAGGATTATGGCATAAAGGAGACGGTACGCATTTCAATAGTCCATCGGCAGCAGAATATGGAAGACGTTTTGCAGATGGAATGCTTCTGTTGCAAAATAAAAAACATAAGGCTAAAGAAGTTCAGGTGAAATCAGCTTTCAATAGCCTTTCAGATAAAGAAAAAGAAGCTGGATGGGAATTGCTTTTTGATGGAAAAGATCCAAACATAAGATGGAGGAGTATCAGAGGAGATAAATTTCCTGCAGCGGGTTGGACAATAGAAAACGAAGCTTTAGTACTATTGCCGGGACGAAAAGGGGGAGATATTATCACCAGAGAGCAGTTTTCGGACTTTGAGCTGATGCTGGACTATAAGCTGGCAGATTCGGCCAATACAGGTATAAAATACTTTGTATCGGAACTGAAAAACGGAAAAGGGAAAATAGAACTGAATGGACCTGAATTTCAGTTAATAGATGATTATAAACATGAAACCGTAAAAGATAATAAAAGTCCCGAAACAAGCACAGGATCATTATATCTTTTATATGCACCAAAAGATAAAATGCTCAATAAACCCGGCGAATGGAATCAGGTTAAGATCATCTCGAAAGGTAAAAATGTCGAGCATTGGATCAACGGGAAAAAAGTATTAAGCTATGAAAGAGGTTCTGAAGAATTCAGAAAACTGGTGGCAAATACAAAATTCAAAGAGTATCAGACAACTTATGGAGAGTCGATATTTGGTTATATCCTTTTACAAGACCATAAAGACAAAGCCTATTTCAGAAATATAAAAATAAGACGTTTAAAATGAGATTGATAAATATAGCTATACTGTGCCTTTTTTGTTTTTTAGGAATAGAAACAATCTATGCCCAAAACATATTAGCTCAAAATGGCAAAAGCAGTTATGAGGTGCTTATTCCTGTAACAGCCCCGGTTGCTGTACAAACTGCGGCTAAAGAGTTTCTGTACATGTTCCAAAAGAGTACAGGCGTTCAGTTGCCAATGTATAAAGATAACAGCAAGCCCAACAATAATCCGTTTATCAGTCTGGGAGATACAAAACAGGCTCGCCAGGCAGGTATAAAGGTCGAAGATTTAAAAGAAGATGGCTTTTATATTTTACTGAAAAACGGCAATCTTTTTATTCTGGGAAAAGATACTCCAGATGGGCAAACAACAAAAGATGGAGGTACAAGCAATGGTACAGCCAATGGCGTTTATACCTTTTTGGAAGATTATATGGGAGCAAGATGGCTGATGCCGGGAGAGTTGGGAAAGGTTGTTGACAAAAAAGAGCGGCTTATTTTAGAGAATATCAACCGTACCGAAGCGCCTTTATTTATTTCCCGCCGATTGCCTTATCTGGACGCTTCATGGACAATGATAAATAGTTCTGAGTCTGTGCTGGAATGGCAGCAGTACCAAAAGTTAGGCTATTCTGTTAATTTATGGCATGGTCATAACTGGAAAGAAACCGTACCGGAGAATCTCTATGAAAAACATCCGGATTGGTTTGCCATGAAAGATGGAAAAAGGCCCAAACCCGGTTTTCGTTATAAACTGGAAACGACTAATCCGGAATTGATTGAGTTTTTTGCAGACAGAGCAGTAGAAGAACTTAAAAAGAATAAAGTTTCGAAAACTTATTCACTTTCACCAAGTGATTCAAGAGGATGGAGTGAGAGTCCAGAAAGTAAAGCCCTTTACGATCCGCCACAGCCGGGAGAAAAGTATCCGGGAATGTCGTCACTTGTTTTAAAGTTTTATCATGATGTGGCAAAAATAGTGCAGCAAAAATATCCGCAAGGAAAGTTAGCAGGTTATCTTTATGATTCCTATCTCTATCCGCCAACGAAAGTAGCGATGAAACTGCCAGACAACTTCATACCGGTTGTAGCGCCCAGTTCAATAACGTATGGGTTCAGGCTTTATCACGAAAAAAATAAGAAAGACTGGCAGCATGTCATGCGCTCATGGGCTAAAGTAGCACCTGAAATATGGGTTTATTATGATATTTCCAATGCTTTTAATTTATGGCGTATCACAGAAGATTACGACAGGTTTTCCGGAAGTACAGGTATAATAACGCCACCCGCCGCAGAAATATTGAATTTTATCTTCTCCGGATTGGTAGAAAATAACATCAGGGGAACTTATCTATTTGGTACACCATCCTGGAGCAATACTGCAATTGCTAATTATATGTTAGCCAAAATGAGCTGGAATCCAAAACTGAATGCTTATGATGTTCAGCGGGATTGGTTGTACCATGCCTACGGTGAAGCGGCAGGAGCTGAAATGGAGAAATTTTATCTTAAGCTGGAAGATATTTATCGCGAATATTCAAAAGATAAAATCATTGCTTCAAGACCTAATGATGCTATGTTCCGTGATTTATATGGAGCACACTATGCAGATTTAGACCGGCTATTTCTAAATGCAAAATCAAAAAATATGAATGCGGAGCAACAACAGCGCTTAACAATGATAGAAGATAACCTTGCGGTATTGCAATGGCGACTGCGGAATGCCGCGTTTTTGCCAGCGCAATTCTCTTCCCCTTTATCGCGTACAACCGCGCAAATTAATGAAATACTGCAAAAAAAGAATAATGCATTTTTCCATTTTCCCGAAGCTTTGCTGGGCTGGAAAAAACGAGATGTAGAAAGATTAAAACACATACCTTTTGTAATCGATAAAGCTTTACCTGAAAATATAAGTCGAAAGAACTTGCCTTTACAGGATAAGAATCTAATCGTTCTTCATTCAGAAAAAAATGAAGACATAAAGCTGCATACGCGAAAAGTGAAACATGGTTCGTTGTTCCTCTCCTGTATAATTAAAAAGTCAGACGGAGAAGAGGTATATACAGGTTTACTGGACGAGAAAAATCCGATTAGTTTCAAAACAGAAAAAGGTGCTACCTATTATCTCTATTTCCCTGCCCGGCCAGGGACCTCTTTTGAAATGGATATTACAGGAGCAATAGCTTCTGCGAAAGTTAACCAGCAGCAAATAGTAGCGAAGCAACAGGTAAATCCGGTTTATATCTATGTACCCTATCAGAAAGAGGATACTATTATCAAGGCAGAACAGCTAACAGATCAGACAGTAAGGATTGTGAAAAATAACCAGTTAGAAAAAACAGGCCGTTTAGATCCACAAGATTGATTATTGTAAACTATAAAAGTAGAATATGAAAAATGAAATTTTACCTTTAAAAAAAAGCCAGTGGTTATACCTGCTATTATTTATCTTATTAATAGCAAGTAAAAAAACGTATGCAATAAACGGAGAGATCAATTTGTCTTTTTCTTCTCGCGTGTTAAATACATACACAGCAAGTCCCAGAGAAATACAAGTGTTATTATCTACAGATTTTAATGGTTTGTATGATTATGGTAACGTTCTTGGAGCTACATGGATAGATATTAGTAATAGATTTACTTTCCCATCAGTTGATTCCGGAGTTGTTAGTCCTGCCGGTATAAGTGACATTTCAGATTTGTTGGAAAACGGCAAACCTTTTTATATAGCCTTCAGGTATAAAACAACCGGTGTACCACCTGCAGCAAAAATAGGCAGAAACTGGCGTATAGAGTCTTATTCCCTGGCATTTGAAACCCCTTATGCAACAAGACAGCTGGCAAATCATACCAGTGCCGGTTGGAATATGGTGAGTCAGGGAAATGTAGATCCGGGACGAGGGGGAATAGTACAATCATCCAGACTAAATTTCCTGGCAAATAATGTGAATTTAAGCGTAGGTATAGATGAATGGGCCATAAGTCAACCAGTAAACTTATCGTTTTTAAATTTATCTTTTTCTACTCGTGTGCTTAACTCCTATGAGTTAAACCCTCGTGAAATAACTGTTCTAGCCTCGACAGATTTTAATGGAAATTATACTTATGCAGATGTAACTGCAGCTACCTGGGTTGATATCAGCGACAGATATACATTTCCGGTATCAGAAACGGGCAGTCTTACACCAGCAGGAGTAAATGATATTACAGATCTTTTGGAAGAAGGTAAACCAATTTTTATTGCCTTTAGGTATAAGACAATAGGACTGCCACCAGCAGAGCGAATGGGTAGAAACTGGCGTGTAGAAGCTTTTTCACTGGAATCAGAAAATACTTATGCCAGCAGGCAACTTACCAGCCATACCAATGCTGGTTGGAACATAGTAAGTCAGGGAAATGTAGACCCCGGAAGAGGTGGCACAGTACAGACTACAAGACTTAATTTTTTAGCAAATAACGTGAATCAAAGTGTTGCAATAGATGAATGGGCGGTTAGTAGGCCAATAAATCTGTCACGCTATAGTTTATCTTTTTCTACCCGTGTACTTAATTCTTATGAGATAGATCCTCGGGAAATAACCATTTTGGCCTCTACAGACTTTAATGGTAATAATACCTATACAGATGTAACAGCAGCTACATGGACAGATATCAGTAACAGATTTGTCTTTCCAAAAGTAGATGCAGGAGTTTTGACAGCGGCAGGGAAACAGGATATTTCAGATTTGATAGTAAGCGGAAAGCACCTATATGTCGCATATAAATATAAAACAACAGGCAGACCGCCGGCAACAAGAATTGGCCGTAATTGGCGTGTAGAACTCTTCTCTTTGACCGGACAGTCTGCAACGGATACCTTGATTCTTGCTAACCAGTCAAGTCCCGGTTGGTCTATTATCAGTAAAGGAGATGTAGATCCCGGAAGAGGAGGTACAGTGCAAACGTCAAGGCTTAACTTTCTGGCAAATAATGTGAATGAGTCGGTAGGAATAGAAGAATGGGCTATAAGTAAACCAATCGATATGTCTTTGTTCCGTTCTGTATATTACGTTGATGCAGAAAATGGAAATGATAACAATAATGGGACTTCACCAGAAACAGCATGGAAAACGTTATCAGCCGTTAATGCTACAGTCTTTGGTCCGGGAGCAAAAATTCTATTCAAAGCAGACGGTGTCTGGATAGGACAGCTGAAGCCACAAGGCTCAGGAATTACAGGACAACCTGTTATAATTGATAAATATGGTTCAGGCGAAAAGCCATTAATTAATGCCAATGGAGCGTTAGGTGGAGCACTCACTTTACATAACCAGTCTTTTTGGGAGATCAACAATCTGGAGCTTACTAATGATGCCTCCGCAATGGGTGATAGAAATGGGGTAGAGGTATTTGGAGAGGAGCATGGATTGGTTCAGCACATACATCTTAAAAATTTAGATATACATCATATAAAAGGTATTAGTGATAATGGTGCAAGAACAGCAGGAGTGCTTTTCAGAACAATTTCTGATGACGTAAAAGACACACGTTTCGACGATGTTTTAATTGAAGGTTGCAAGATATATCATGTGCAGAATCAGGGTATCCATTTCCGTACACCGGGAGAACGGGGAGCAGGTTTTAATTATCCGGAAACACCCGATTGGGAGCGTCGTAAATTTACCAATATTGCTATAAGAAATAATATTATCCATCACATATCTAAAAATGCCATCCTTCTGAGAACAGTTGAAGGAGGAATAGTAGAGCGTAATTTGTGTTACGAAACAGCATTGGATACAACCGGAAATACAATTTTTACTTATGGGGCTAAAGGTACTGTATTTCAGTATAACGAAGGCTACCTTAACCGCTCCCCGGGAGGTGATGGAAGTTTATATGATGCCGATTTAGGAAGTCCCGGTACGATATGGCAGTATAGTTACAGTCATGATAACGCTCACGGTTTAATGTGGTTCATTCCTGATGAAAGAGATGATAACATTATAGTACGTTATAATATAAGCCAGAATGATAAAGGAAATCTTGTTAGAATTAATTTTCCTTTTACCAGTGCTTATATTTACAACAATGTATTCTATGTAGACAGTTCTTTGTCTCCAACTATTATTCGTGAAGACAGCCAGTCCAGTATACGCACTTACCATTTCTATAATAATATTATATATAACC
>NZ_JBEBVH010000235.1:0-6366 GCF_040392825.1 Pseudopedobacter sp. | reverse complement strand
CTAGTATTGGTAAGATCGCTAACAATATTCCAAATAATGGTACTTATGTATTTAACGCTTTTGATTACTTTGAATATAAACCAAGTGGATTTAATGAAATTAAATTAAAATTAATCAACGATTCAGATCCAACTATATATGATCTAACTCATACTTTTTATATTACTGCAGATTAATTGGGAAAAAACAAATCCGTTCCCTAATATCAGGAACGGATTTGTTTTAACGAAGTGTGACTCCATTAATACAAAGTAAATTCTACACGTCTGTTTTTCTGACGGCCTTCTGCTGTTTTATTAGATGCAATAGGTTGAGTTGGACCATATCCTGTTGCCTCAATTCTTGATGCATTAGCTCCCTGACTTACTAAATAAGCTTTAACAGATTCTGCCCTTTCTTTAGACAATCTCATATTCAAGGCCATAGAACCTGTGTTATCTGTATGTCCGGCAAGTTTCAAGCTAAAGTTTTTATCTACTAGCAATTGAGCCACTCTATTAAGTGTAGCATAAGAAGTAGAACGTATGGTAGCTTTACCCAAATCGAATTCCAGATTTTTAATAGCTTCGTCTACAATTTTACGATCGGCTTCTGTAACTACAATTTTCTCCCTGACAATTTCACGAGGTCCGGTCATTGGGCAGCCAGAGCCATCTATCACAGTGCCGCTAGGAGTATTCGGACACTTATCAAATTTGTTTGCCACGCCATCACCATCGTCATCACCCATGTCTTTTGCATATTGTTCACGGTCTCTGGCAGCATTTTGTTCTGCAGTAGATAAAGCTCTTCTTAGTTCTTCACTTTCTGCTGCTGTACGTTTTCTTAAATCTGCAATAGGGCTATAATGAATCAGTTGAGGGTTATTGCTATTGCCAATAGCAAACTCTAAACCAGCGTGACCATAAGAAAAGTTGTCATATCTGCCAGAATTCAATCCGTCAAAATCGGCAGCTTTAACAAAATTAACATCGTAACCAAAATCAAGATTAACACCTTTGGCAATTCCAATTTTAAATCCGGCGCCCACTGGCACAAACCAATTTTCTGAATATCCTCTGGATCCCGGAGCGTTGGTTACTTCAGCATTAGAAGACATATATCCTGCTCCCGCTTTTAGATAAGGAGAAAAATAGCCGTTTTCTTTATTCATACTGAAATTAGCTATGGTTAAATTAGCTGTTAAAGCAGCAGACCATTCGATATGAGATTTAAAGCTGGAATTGGCTATGTATGAGCTTGTCACAGCGTCCCATTGTCTTATCCCTTCTACATGACCCGCTAAGAAATCGGCCTGTAATCCAAAAGCCGGAATAATTTGTTTCTTAATATAACCACCATAACCCCAATTTTCAGTCGGTGTTTCGTAATCGTTACCTGCACCTCTAAAAATGGTATAAGGCGTTAATACTCCCCCATGGGCCCCAATAGACCAGGTTCTGAAGTTTTTAGTTGAGAACCTATCGGTCTCGGTTGATATTGTCTGA
Organism: Pseudopedobacter sp.; assembly: GCF_040392825.1. Lineage (NCBI taxonomy): Bacteria > Pseudomonadati > Bacteroidota > Sphingobacteriia > Sphingobacteriales > Sphingobacteriaceae > Pseudopedobacter > Pseudopedobacter sp. The sequence goes on along the minus strand of NZ_JBEBVH010000235.1, from coordinate 4,879 downwards.
GCAGACAATTGCGTTAATGTTCCGCACAAGGATATCATTAAGGCTAGTTTAATTGTTTTCATAATTAATAAATGTTAGATAATGTCATAAATGTTAATTACATCAAATACGTACATTGAAATACTTTGCCAAAAAGTTTCTTTTTTACTTAAGTTGTTGATATATTGATAATTAATTGATTTAATCTATCATGCCAGCCTTCTTTTAAAATGATTTTTTTGTATATTTTTGAATACACTTATACCGAAGATCCGATAGGTATCATTTATATTCTATTTCGAATCATATTGTTGGATTCCATGAGATAACTCGTATTTTAGCTATTGGTTAGTGTGAGCAGATGAAAAAAATCGTTACGTTTTTCTTAGCTTGGATATGCACTTTAAACGTCTTTGCTAAACTTTCTTTTGATCATATTTCTGTTATTGACGGACTTTCACAAAGTACTGTACTTTCTATCTGTAAAGATAGCAGGGGATTTTTGTGGTTTGGAACAAGGGACGGTTTGAACAGATATGATGGCAGGACAATTAAGCAATACAAAAATGATCCTTTGGATCCAAAGTCATTAATTTTTGATGATTACATATACACTATTGTAGAAGATAAACAGCAGAAATTATGGATTGGCACTCAGCGGGGAGTCAGTTATTATTCTCCCGAAACCGATTCTTTTGAGCAGATAAACTATAAAACTGCTGGTAAGAGTAGTTCTTCTTCTTTTGCAGTCCTTTATATCCTCCCAGCCAGAGATGGAAAAGTTTGGTTTGGTACTAACGATGGTCTATTGTACATAGACCATGTCAATTCCAGAAAATTCAAAGCATTTAATAAAGGTAACGGTTTAGCTGGTACAGAGGTCTATTCTGTATTTGAAGACGCAATAGGGAATATTTGGGTTGGAACTGTCACCGGGGTTTCCAAACTGATTCCTTCAAGAGACAAAAAGAGTTATACTATAAAGAATTATTTCACCGATAAAAACAACCCACAAAGTTTAAGTGCCAACTTTGTTAGAACAATAGCAGAAGATAACAAAGGTCAGATCTGGTTAGGAACAGAAAGAGGTGGCGTTAATTTGTATCAATCTACGACAGATAATTTTAAAAGATATACTTCAAAAAATTCGCGCCTAAATGATGATATAGTCAGGAAAATATACGTGGCTAAAGATGGAACCATGTGGATTGGGACTATGAACGGCTTAAACGTATATAATCCGTTTACCAAAGATTTTCAGGTATACCGACATGATCCGGATAATGAAAAAAGTATCAATGACAATTCAATTAAGGATATTTATGAAGATAATAATGGCTCCATTTGGATTGGGACAAATTTCGGCGGTGTAAATGTTGCCCACAGAAATTCCCTTACTTTCGATATTTTCAGACACAACACTTTTACCAGTAATAGTGTAAGCGGAAACCTGATAAGTGTTCTGGCTAAGGACAATAATGACAATTTGTGGATAGGCACCGAAGGTCGGGGATTAAATTTCTACGATACCAAATCAAAAACCTTCAAGAGGTATACGCATCAGGAGCAAAACTCCGCCAGCATTGGTTCTAATACCGTAAAATCTATTTATGTAGATCAAAAAAATAATATCTGGATAGGGTTATTTGAAGGTGGCCTGGAACTTTTTAACCCGCAAACCGGGGGATTTAAGCACTTCAGACCAAATTCCAATGATCCACATGCATTAAATCATGGTTATATTAGTGCAATAGACGGAGATAAAGATGGAAATATATGGATTGGAACTTCTACCAAGGGAGTGAATATTTTAAATCCGCAGACAAATGTGTTTTCTCACATAAATACCACAACAAAAAGTAAGACTTTAAACAGCGACTATATTAAAGATATTTTAATTGATTCTAAAGGTAATGTGTGGGTAGGGACTGTCCAGGGGATAAATTTACTGGGAAAGGGAGCTCCGTCTTTTGTGTATTTCACTAAAGGTGAAAGTGGTTTAATATCAAATTATATCAATTGTATCGAGGAGGACCAGAAAGGGAATATTTGGATAGGTGCACATAAAGGAGGCTTAAGTGTTTACGACGCAAAAAAAGGTCAGTTTAAGAACTATACAAAGGCCAATGGACTAATAAGTGATAACGTTGTTGGGATTAATTTTGATCTGGAAAATAATGTATGGATAAGTACAGATAATGGGTTGTCTATGTTAAACGTACAAAAGCAAACCTTCAAAAATTTCGATATCAACGATGGTTTACCCAGCAACGAATTCAGCCTAAACTCCTCTTTGCGTGACAGTGAAGGGAATTTGTACTTTGGTACCTATAACGGTCTCATTTCCTTTAGGCCAAAAGATATAGCATTTAATAATAATCCCCCGAAAATAGTATTCACAAGTTTAAAGTTGTTTAATCAGCTTGTAAAGGTAAACGGGGAAGATGGTATCTTGGATGAAGACATATCCTTTAAGGATAAACTGGTATTTAAGGCTCACCAAAATATTTTTTCAGTAGACTTTATTGCGTTCAACTATATCAGCTCGAGCAGAAACAAATACGCTTACAAGCTGGAAGGTTTTGAGAAGGAATGGAATTATGTAGATAATCCGTCTGCCACATATACTAACTTACCGGCAGGAACTTACACACTTTTAGTAAAAGCTTCTAATAATGACGGTGTTTGGACAGAAAACCCTAAAGAACTTACCATTAAAGTACTTCCTCCGTTATGGAAAACCTGGTGGGCATATCTAATTTATACCATTTTGTTTATTGTAATCTGGTATCAGGTAAATAAATTTTTGCGTAAACAGCAAAAGCTGGAAACCGATTTATACTACGAACAGCTTAATCACGAGAAACAGGAAGAGCTATACCAAAGTAAATTGGAGTTTTTTACAAGGATATCTCATGAGATACGCACTCCTTTAACACTAATTTTTGCTCCTCTGGAACGATTGATAGAATCAACGAAACAAGATACACTGTTAAATAAACAACTGTTCAGTATTAAGAATAATACCGAGCGGCTTTTACATCTCATCAGCGAGCTTTTAGATTTTAGGAAGATAGATACCGGAAATCTTAAATTAAAACTTCAGGCTGTTGATTTGGAAATATACTGTCAACAGATTTTCGAATCGTTTAAAGGACAGGCACAAGCAAAAGAGATTGAGTTTGTTTTTGAAACACAGCAAGATCTTTATGTAAGAATAGATATTCACCAAATGGAAAAGGTGATCTTTAATTTACTGTCGAATGCCTTTAAATATACTAAAGCAGGCGGTAAAGTAATATTGCGTTTGCGGGGAGATGAAGGTGCTATCTTTATAGACGTAGAAGATAACGGAACAGGAATTCCGATAGAAGACCAACAAAAGATTTTCGATAATTTTTACCAGAGCAAGAACGAAACAGTAAAGAGTGCCGGTTGGGGTATTGGTTTGGCTCTGGCGAAGAACATCGTAGAACTTCATGAAGGTCAGATTTTTCTGGAAAGCAGGGTAGAGACACCGGAAGCCAATGGATTTACCTGTTTTACAGTAAAACTTCAGCGGGCACTTGTAACAGAAAGTGAGTTAATGGAAGTAAAAGAAGAAACGCCAATCTTATCTGCCATGAGCTTAGAAGAAGCCAGGCTTTTGCAAGAAAACCCGGTAGAAATTAATACAAGTATAAAAGAAAAGGCTCACACTATTCTTGTGGTAGAAGATAACGATGAGCTAAGGACATTTCTAATGCAGTCGCTTTCTGAAAATTATCAGATTCTGGAAGCAAGGGATGGACAGGAAGGGCTTGATCTGGCATTGAAAGAAGTTCCGGATATCATTGTTTCGGATGTAACGATGCCCAATATGGATGGTTTTGAGTTCTGCAGTCTGGTTAAACAGCATGAAACAACAAGCCATATTCCGGTCATTATGCTCACTGCAATGGCTTCGCATATGCATCAGGTTGGTGGACTGGAGTCCGGAGCAAATATTTACCTGACCAAGCCTTTTAGTGTACAGCTATTGGAACTGCATATTAAAAACCTGATCAGATCTGCAGAGGCATTAAAAGAGAAATTCAGCAGGCAGGTAATGCTGATGCCAAGGAATATTGAAATAGAACACCCGGAAGAGAAATTCCTGAATAAGCTGGTTCAAATAGTAGAAGACAGTATGGAGGATTCCGATTTCAATGTAAGTATTCTGGTAGATAAGATAGGAATGAGTCAGACTGTTCTTTACAAGAAAATAAAAGCTCTTACGGGAATGACTATAACAGACTTTATTAAGTCGTTACGCTTAAAAAGAGCCGCACAATTGTTAGATCAGCGTAAACTCAATATTTCTGAAGTTGCATATTCTGTTGGTTTCAATGACAGGAAGTATTTCAGTAAAGAATTTAAAAAGCAGTTTGGCAAATCTCCATCAGAGTATATTGGTGAACAATTGGAAGGTAAGGATGAGGAGTAAAGGGGCGGAGTGAAAGTTAGAAGTTGAGCTTTGAAAGTTCTTTTTATATTGTTCTTAGTGTCCAAAGTCGTTAAATATGTTTGCATAGCACAATATCTGTAGCTCTAATAATATATCCCCCAATAAATAAAAGCCTGAAATTGTAAGAGTTCCATAAGTGAATAAAAACGGCTTATAAAGCCTAAGAAAGTAGCGTGTTATAAAAATTACCCCTATTTCAACCAATTTGTAATACTCCTAATCCTATATTTTGAAGAATATTTGAAAAAGCATCCTTTAAACTTTTGTTTATACAAGGAAACCTAAATGTTAACAGAATTAGAGATGAGGATTTTTCAGATTTTTATATTCGTCCTATTGTGGAACTTTGTACAGGCACAGCAAAAGCCAAACAGTGTTATTAGTTATACATAAGATTAAGGCTATGGCGATTAA
>NZ_JBEBVH010000234.1:0-6384 GCF_040392825.1 Pseudopedobacter sp. | reverse complement strand
TACTCTACATGTGGGGATTCTTCCCTCCGGCACCATTGATGTTTTGATTAAAATACTGATAATGAGATTGCTTCGTTCCTCGCAATGACTTCGATTTGTGTCATTGCGAGGAGGTTACGACGAAGCAATCTCTTATTCCAGCTGTTCGGGTTGTTTTTGAAAAAGCAACTCGAACTTTGAATGTTGCGGATTTTTGAAATCCGCTTTATTTATGAGTTCGGGATAACCCTTTCGGAATATCCCGAACAGCTTTGCTAAATCCATGCTATAGCAGATAAATATTAAAAATTACTGATCCATCTCACTAAAATCAATTCCAAAATCAATATCTAATATCTCATTAGGATGAAGTTTTAAAGCTTTAGAAATCTTCATTAAAGTTAAAAGTCTAATATCAGATTCCCCTTTTTCTATTTTTAATAACTGGTGATGCTCAATTTCTGCATTACGAGCGAACTCACGTAAGCCGTATTTTTTATCGGTACGTAATTGTTTTATTCTTTCTCCTACTTTATTCTTAAATAGATTTTCTTCTTCCTTTTCGAACATTATGGAAATATCCAATAACAAGTAAAAAAAAATGGTATTCTATTTTGTACCAACAATGTTTTTTTTATATATTTATTTCTAGAAAAATATGTTATAAAGTTATATTTGCGGTCTTCTCAAAAACTATTAGAAGCATACGCACTAGAGTCTCGTAACTGAAAACTGGTAATTTTTAAGACCACGAGGCGAAAAGTGAAATGATCACGTTTTGGCGTGAGCTCACTTATTCGTGGTCAAGGTATACCAGTGCCTCAGTTACAGTAAGTTGAGCTTCACGCTATTTTTGAAACTTATCTTACAGACTCGTTATCATAAATAACGGGTATCATGAAAAAACAAATTCAAAGAGGCATTTTGCAGGAATGCTTTCAGTATTTCTCTCTGGCAGAGTCCAAGTCCTATCTCTGGCAATTGTTTTCGCTAACTGTATCCGGAGGATACAACAAACAACCTTTGGAAAAGAGGGAAAAGCTTCTTGCTGTTTACGAGCATTTGCAGCAAGTGATAGATGCTTTAGAACCTATGCTAACCGAAAGCATTCTGGACGAACAGAAATTAACATATCCTTATATCATCAAATCACCGGAATAGTTTTTCGCTCTCATAAGGCTGTCCACGGCATGGCGAAAAAAAATAGTAGTAGTTTTTATTGAAGCTATGCAGGACAGCCTGTTTTTCAAAGCATTTAAATCTTAACCATAAAGCCGTAATCAATATATGAGTATAGATAACAAGTACCAGCAAGTTATTTCCGAACTGGAAAAACTGTTGGGAGATTATAAATCGGCAGAGAGCAAAGAGCTGCTGTGGAAGTTTTTTGCCTTAACCGTATCAGGCGGATTCAGCAGCCAGCCAGTAGAGAAAAGGGAAGACCTGTTGACTTTTTATGAGTATTTGAAACGTTTGCTTGATGTATTGGAACTACTGGAGGTTGAGTTGAAAAACAATAGGAGAGGCGTTTCTATGAAGACTTTACTAAAACCTTCGTTATAATTGGTTGGGTTTATTGGCCATCCTGCCGCGAATGTATAAGGTATAGGGCTAGCTATGCGGCAGGTGGTTTTTTCGCCTCATATCTTTAACTGGCAAATCATATAAGAGAACTTATAATCAAGATAATCCCTATAATTGCCAATCCACCATATACATACTTAAAGAACGAACCATCTTTTAATTGGTGATTCAAATACCTTCCTAAGAAAATTGCAGGGATAGTTGTCGCGAGCGAAACCATAAAATAGATATTTACTTCAGTCGTAATAAGACCTTTTACATAATACCCAAATACGCTTAAGATACTAACCGGTAAAAAATAAGCTTGTAATGTAGCTCTGAAATGTTTTGCGGTCCATTGTCTTAAATTTCCGTAAACAACTAGCGGAGGTCCATTTAAACCGTAAGCTCCACCAAATACTCCAGATAAAAAGCCACAGACAGAAAGCCAGAGCTTGCTATCTTCTTTAAGTACTTTGTTGTTTTTTGCGAAAAGAGAGTAAATGGCATATAGAATAATAAGTACACCAAGCCCCACTTTAATTAACGCTTCGCTGCCGTAGATTAGAATCAAAATACCTAATGGTATACCCAGTATTGCATAAAAAATCAGCCATTTTGCACTATCAAAATGTATTTTCTTATGATCTTGTATTACTACAACCAGAGCTATAACAATAGATAGCATAACTGATAGCGGTACAGCAACATCTACAGGCAAAAAAAGAATAAATAATGGTACCGCTATTAACGACTCCCCAAAACCTAATGTAGAACGTACTAATGAAACAATGAAACTAATAATAAGAATAAATATAATTGTGGATGTCATTATTAATTGTAAATCACTGTATTTATGAAAGCAAGCTAATTTATAGTGGTTTATTTTCTTAAAATTTTGTCCATTGTTTTACCTTTTGCCAATTCGTCAATCAACTTATCTAAATAACGGATCTTTTGCATTAATTCATCTTCTATTTCCTCAACCCTGTAACCACAAATCACACCTGTGATTTTTGAAGCATTTGGGTTTATTTTAGGAGCTTTTGCAAAAAAAGTTTCGAAGTCAGTTTTGTTATCAAGATGTTGTTGCAATGTTTGTTCATCATAACCTGTAAGCCAAAAGATAATCTCATCAACTTCTGCTTTTGTACGGCCTTTTTTCTCGGCCTTTTGAATATAGTGTGGGTACACACTTACAAAAGACATTTTATAAACTCTGGTGTTTTTCATTATATTCAATTTTATTCTTCAATAGCTTCAATTCCCTGTGCTTTAAGACGTTCTAGTCCGTCTTTCATGGCTTTGACCTGTTCTGGTGAGTGTCCTTTCCAGACAGTCACTTCGCCAACAACTTTAAACGGATGCTCAGATCTGTAAGATCTTGTTGGATTACCAGGAAATTTTTTATCCGTCAAATTAGGATCGTCTTCAATCGGTCCTGTTGGTTCAACTAAATATATTCTTTCCCGTTCTTCACCGAAAGCAAGTTCTGCTCCCCAGATGGCAGCATCTATAGTAGCAGACAGGTAAATATATTTAGCTTTTTTTCTCTGACCATAATTTGAATTGAAATTAACCGCAATAAAGTCGCCAATTTTTAAATCTGCTTTTGTGCCATGAAAAAATGTTTGGCAAAAAGGGCTGTGGCCAGATTCGTCTGGTTTAATGTCGTTTCTGTTTTTATTCATAGTAGTTTATTAGTTGGTATAATTGCCCTTCAGGATGTACAATCTCAAGCACTTTGATAACAGAACAATATAGACAGCAAACTCTTAAGGATTAGCTTAAGAGTTTGTTTGATGAATATCCTGATAAAGGTTACTTAAAAAGTTTTTGCATTTTCGTCTGCAGAAGGGCCGTACATACCCGGAATAGGAACATCCAGCAAACGTAAATATACAGAAAGCTGGCCTCTGTGGTGATAAATATGGTTATTTACAATAAACCTTTTGGCAGCAAATTTTGGTAGTTCTGCAATAATATGTTCACCGGCTGTTAAACTCCATTTATCACCCCATTTGGCGTCATCAAATTTTTCTAGGGCTTCTTTACATTCTTTAGCATAAATATCCAGGAGATTTAACAGATCTTCTTTAGTAGTTACGCTTAATGGAATATAATCTTTTCTGAAGTCTAATTTATCCTTTTCGGCAATATTTACAGTCCATCCGGTTAATTCGGTAATATGTTTGGCTAATTCACCTACAGAAGCAGATTTCTCATGCGGTTTCCAGTCCCATTTATCGTTAGGTATACAGGCTATTAATTTTTTTGTACTGGCAATTTCTCTCTCTAATTCAGCCAGATAATTTTGTTTAATTCCCATAGTAGTTATTTTTAGATTAATCTTCTAAAATCAATATTTCTTCAGCTAATTTTTCCCATTCATCCTGAAGTTTTATAAACACTTCCTTAGACTGAGTATAGTTGGAATTGGCTTCAGCCAGTTTATTTGCATCGCTGTAAACCTCTTCTCTGGCAATTTCAGCCTCAAATTTCTCTATTTCTTTCTTTTGTGCAGCAATTTCCTCTTCCAATTTTTTAAGCTGTGTATTCAGCTTTTTCAATTGCCTATTCACATCATCAGATATTACTTTAGGCTCTTCTTTCTTTACTTTTTCTTTCTTTATTTCACTAGTATTTACCGGGCCTTTATCTCTTTTACTTTGCCATTCTTCATACTCTTCGTAAGTACCCGGATATTCCTTAATTTTCTTATCTTCTATAAACCAGATTTTGTTGGCAATATTGTCAAGGAAATAACGATCGTGGGATACTGTAATAAAAGTACCTTCGTATTGTTGTAAAGCCTGAATCAGAATATTCACCGATTGTATATCCAGATGGTTGGTAGGCTCGTCCAGAATCAGAAAATTAGAATCGGTAGTTAAAGATTTAGCCAGTGCGACCCGTGATTTCTCGCCCCCGGACAATACGCGTATCTTTTTGAAAACATCATCTCCGGTGAAAAGAAAACATCCAAGTAAAGATCTTAATTCCGTATCGGTATGTTTAGGAGCAAAAGATTGTAGTTCTTCCAGAATAGAATTTTCAAGATGCAAAGACTCTAACTGATGCTGAGCGAAGAAAGTTTCCGTAACATTATGCCCGGTTTCGCATTGACCTTTAAAAGGCTCGGTGCCGGCGATAATCCTTAATAAAGTAGATTTTCCTTTACCATTGGCACCAATAAGAGCAATTTTGTCACCTTTTTCAATAACAGCATCTGCATTTTCTAAAATATCTATCGCAGGGTAGCTTTTGGTTGCATTTTCAATCCGGATAACATGCCTGCCAGATGGTTTAGTGAACTTAAAGCGAAAATTAACCGTTGGATTATCGTCATCAACATCATCAACACGTTCCATTCTTTCCAGCGCTTTCATTCTGGATTGTGCCATTTTAGCTTTTGAGGCTTTAGCTTTAAAACGCTCTATTAAACGTTCTTCCTGCTTAATTTTGGCCTGTTGGTTTTTAAATTCGCCACGCTGGATTTCGGCTCTCAGTTCTTTTTCTTCCAGATAAAATGTGTAATTGCCAGCATAGGAGGTAAGCTTTCCTTTTCTGGATTCGACAATGCGGTTAACAATTTTATCCAGGAAATAACGGTCGTGAGAGACAATAACGATAGCACCTTCAAAGCCCGTTAAGTAATTTTCTAACCATTTAATAGAGGGTAAGTCCATGTGGTTGGTAGGCTCATCCAGTAAAAGAATATCAGGATCCTGCAACAGAATCTTCGCAAGCATCACGCGCATTCTCCATCCTCCGGAAAAAGTATTCAGCGGGCGGTGCTGGTCTTCTGCACTAAAACCCAAACCTGCCAGAATTTCGTTGGCCTTATATTCTATACTGTATCCATCTAAAGCTGCAAACTCTTCCTGTTTAGCACTGAGTTTGTTTAAAACTTCATCAGAATAGTCCGTCTCTATTTTTTTTAGCAATATTTCTATTTCATCATGTAATTGATTTTGGCGTTCAAAAGCCTCCATTGCTACATGCAGAATGCTGTTATGCGAATCGTAAGACAATAAATCCTGGTTTAAGTAACCAATTTTAATGTCTTTAGACATGGATATAGTACCAGAAGTAGGAGTATACTCGCCTACAATAAGTTTTAATAAAGTCGATTTTCCGGTTCCGTTGGCGCCAATTAATCCAACGCGATCTCCCGGTTTAATATGCCAGTTCGCTTCATCATATAAGGCCCGGGAACCTATCAAAAAAGTTAAATCGTTGATTGCAATCATGAGATTGCAAAGGTAAGGAAATTTGCTGTATTTAAGCGCTGTGGGCTTTGGATTGAATTACAATTTTAGAACTTCTCTGTATGGCGATAACAGAGATTTTACATTCGGGGGATGTAAATAGATGAATAAAAAGTTTAATCGAACTACTACTTAATTTGATACATCTGGATAATTTTAAGAAAATTTAGAATCATCCAGATGCTGTCATGAATATTTTAATTAGTCTCTTCCATGGCGACCTTTTCCTCCATGAGGATGATGTTTGCCATTACCTTTATGTTTTTTATAATCGTGTTGCTGACGATAATGGTAATTGGTCTTTTTGTAATCATGCGAAGGACGACTATATCTGTGTTCTCTATGGGTTGGCTGATAACCATGTCTGTGATGATGAGCATATTTTACTTTGTAGTGCTTATGGTGTTTATAAGCATAGGGCTGATTGATTACTACCTTGTAACCATTGTAAAGGTTGTAATGGCGATGCCTATATGGTAACGAAGTAGAAAATACCCAGTTTCCGCCATTGATATAAATAAATTGTCTTTTCGGAACATAGTAATAAGTCTCAATTTCGGGAAGATAATAA
>NZ_JBEBVH010000233.1:0-6462 GCF_040392825.1 Pseudopedobacter sp. | reverse complement strand
AAATATTATGCATACATAGCATTTATACCGAATACCATTTTGATGTTTGGTTCATGGCATCAAAAATAATATTTCAAAAAACAACACAAAACAACAACATTAAAACAAATAAACAAGAATATTCGAAACATTATTTTTATTTAAACTTTTTTTATTGAGCTATTGACAATAATTAAAGGATATACTACCTTACAACAATCAAAAGCAATATCAATAAAAATCTAACATGCTAGTCATTGTCAATATTATCGTCTTATTAGTTACTTACCTGATTTTGGGTGATATGCAGAAGGCATGTTTTAAATAATAAACAAAAGATATTTAGATGTGCCTTCTTAAACGGAGGCATTTTTTTTGAAAAAAAGTCAATTGTAACAAAAATGAAAAAATACATATACACTAAAGGTGAATTTGTGGAATCTACTTCCACAGGCATCGATATTTTCAGCCAAAGTGTGCATTATGGTTTTGGAGTTTTCGAGGGCTTACGCTCTTATGTTACAGACAATGGTGTGAAAATTTTCAAAGCAAAAGAGCATTTTGAACGTCTGATGCAATCTTGTGAAAAGATAGGTATACCTTTTAAAAGGGACATCTATGAATTAATCAGAATTTCTTATCGTCTATTGGAGCTTAACAAACTGGATAATGCCTACATAAGACCGTTGGTTACAACCGGCAGAGGTATGGATTTAAAAATTAACGATATAGCTGATATTACCATTATGGCCTGGGAATGGGATTTCTACAATGGTAACAAGCTATTGAACACTTGTATTTCTTCTCACCGAAGGTTGAGTCCGAAGACTTCTCCTATAGACGCCAAGATTACAGGGAACTATATCAATTCTATTATAGCAACAACAGAAGCTACAAATGATGGTTACGATGATGCTATTCAATTAGATGAACGAGGTTTTATTGCTGAAACTCCGGGAGCCAATCTTTTTTGCGAGAAAGATGGAAAAATATATACTCCAGCATCATCAGAATATATATTAGCAGGAATAACAAGATCTACGCTAATTCAAATCGCGAGATCTTTTGAGATAGAAGTTATAGAAAAAGACATTACACCGGAAGAATTCAAAGATGCAGACAGTGCATTCTTATGCAGCACCGCCGCGGAAGTCGTCGGCATCGGCTCGGTAGACAATGTACGATTTCGGTTAAATTTCGAAGATAGTGTTGGGGCTATGCTTCAAAGAGCCTATAAAAAATTAGTATTGGATAAATTAAGTTACGAGGTTATAATATAATGGAATTAAACAAGTACAGTAAGACAATTACTCAGGACAAAACGCAACCCGCCTCTCAGGCACAACTTTATGCCATAGGCTTAACCACAGCTGACATGTCTAAAGCACAAGTTGGTATTGCCAGTATGGGATATGATGGAAACAATTGCAATATGCACTTAAACGGCCTGGCCGCAGAAGTCAAAAAAGGTGTCTGGGATAATGGTCTGGTCGGTTTGACATTCCATACCATTGGTGTAAGTGATGGTATTACCAACGGTACTACTGGCATGAGATATTCTTTGGTATCAAGAGATTTAATTGCCGACTCTATAGAAACTGTTACCGGTGCCCATTTTTATGACGGTTTAATTACCGTACCTGGTTGTGATAAAAACATGCCCGGATCTTTAATTGCAATGGCGAGATTAAACCGTCCTTCTATTATGGTTTATGGTGGTTCTATCCATCCCGGAGAATACAAAGGAGAAGCTCTTAATATTGTTTCTGCTTTCGAAGCATTGGGTCAGAAACTTGCCGGAAACTTAAGCGACGAAGATTATCAGGGTGTTATTGAGCATGCCTGCCCTGGAGCCGGTGCTTGTGGCGGAATGTACACCGCAAATACCATGTCTTCTGCGATTGAAGCGATGGGAATGAGTTTACCTTACAGCTCGTCTAATCCGGCTTTAAGTCAGGAAAAAATAAACGAGTGTAGAGAAGCAGGAAAATATATCAAAATCTTATTAGAGAAAGATATTAAGCCTAGCGATATCCTAACCAGAAAAGCTTTTGAAAACGCGATTACGGTTATTATGGTTTTAGGAGGCAGTACTAATGCGGTATTGCATATGATTGCAATGGCTGATTCCGTAGGACTTGAGTTAACGCTAAAAGATTTCCAGAATATCAGTGATAGAATCCCTGTATTGGCAGACTTGAAACCAAGCGGAAAATACCTGATGGAAGATCTTCACAATATTGGTGGTGTTCCTATGGTAATGAAATACTTACTGAACAAAGGATTAATCCACGGAGATTGTTTAACTGTAACAGGAAAAACGATTGCTGAGAATTTAGAATCGGTACCTGATATCGAGTTTGAAAATCAGAAAGTGATTTTCCCATTGGAAAAACCTATAAAAGCGACCGGACACTTACAAATGCTTTACGGAAACGTTGCTACTGAAGGTTCTGTCGCAAAGATTTCTGGAAAAGAAGGAGAACGCTTTAAAGGAACTGCCCGTACATTTAATGGAGAAAGCGAATTAATTCAGGGTATTTCTTCAGGAAAAGTAAAAGCTGGTGATGTAGTCGTAATTCGTTACGTAGGACCAAAAGGTGGACCGGGTATGTCGGAAATGTTAAAACCTACAGCCGCCATCATTGGTGCCGGATTAGGTTCTTCTGTAGCCTTAATTACCGATGGACGTTTCTCTGGTGGTACGCATGGTTTCGTTGTGGGACACATTGTACCGGAAGCTTACGAGGGAGGTACAATTGCATTAATTCAGGACGAGGATATTATAGAAATCGATGCAACTACCAATACAATTAATGTATTGCTTTCTGACGAGGAATTAGCAGCAAGAAGAGCGCAATGGAAACAACCAGAACCTCCGGTTAAAAGAGGGGTATTGTATAAATATTTTAAAAGTGTAGAAAATGCAACAAAAGGATGTGTTACTGACCACTAGTCCGGAAGAAACTGCTACAGTAGCAGTTCAGCAACTGAAAGGTCAAGAAATTGTACTTAAGTGCCTTATCGAGGAAAATGTTGATACAATATTCGGCTATCCCGGGGGTGCAATTATGCCAATATATGATGCTTTATTCGACTATGAGGATAAATTACAACATGTTTTGGTTAGACATGAACAAGGTGCTACCCACGCAGCACAAGGTTATGCCAGAACTTCTGGCAAAGTAGGTGTAGTTTTCGCTACAAGCGGCCCCGGTGCTACTAACCTGATTACCGGTTTAGCAGATGCTCAAATAGATAGCACTCCAATGGTTGCTATTACAGGGCAGGTATTTGCTCATTTATTGGGTACAGATGCTTTCCAGGAAACTGACGTAATCAATATTACTACCCCGGTAACCAAATGGAATTATCAGATTACCGATGCTTCTGAAATTGAAGAAGTGATGGCGAAAGCTTTCTATATAGCTAGAACAGGGAGACCTGGACCGGTATTGATTGATATTACCAAAAACGCACAATTACAATTGACAGATTACTACGGCTATAAAAAATGTGATCACATCAGAAGCTATAGACCTAAGCCAATTGTAAGAAAAGAATATATTGAACAAGCTGCAGAGCTTATCAATAAAGCAGAAAAACCTTTTGTTTTATTTGGACAAGGCGTTTTATTGGGAAATGCAGAAGCAGAATTTAAAGCTTTTGTAGAGAAAGCCGGAATTCCGTCGGCATGGACGATTATGGGTGCCGGTGCAATTCCTACGGATCATGAACTAAACGTGGGTATGTTAGGTATGCATGGTAATTATGGCCCTAACGTTTTGACAAATGAATGTGATGTGCTGATTGCGATAGGTATGCGTTTTGATGACCGTGTAACCGGCCGTTTAGATAAATATGCCAAGCAAGCTAAAGTTATCCATTTAGATATCGATCCGGCAGAGATTGACAAAAACGTAAAAACTACAGTACCTGTTTGGGGAGACTGTAAAGAGACTTTGCCACTTTTAACCGAACTGGTGGAGAAAAAAGCGCATAAAGCCTGGTTACAAAGATTCAGAGACTACGAAAAAGAAGAAATCGCTGAATGTATTGAGAAAGAAATCAATCCGAAAGAAGGTGAAATGACTATGGGCGAAGTTATCAATTTACTGAACCAGTTAACTAATGGTGATGCGGTAATTGTAACCGACGTTGGTCAACATCAGATGGTAGCTTGTCGTTATGCGAAGTTCAACCACACCAGAAGCAATATCACCAGTGGTGGGTTAGGTACTATGGGATTTGCGCTTCCGGCTGCAATTGGTGCTAAATTCGGAGCTCAGGACAGAACGGTTGTTGCAATCATAGGTGACGGCGGGTTCCAGATGACACTTCAGGAGTTGGGTACAATTATGCAAAGCGGAGTGAATGTTAAAATTGTCATCCTAAATAACCAGTTCTTAGGTATGGTTAGACAATGGCAAGAGCTTTTCCACGATAGAAGATATTCATTTGTAAATATTACCAGCCCGGATTTCGTAGCTTTGGCAAAAAGTTACTATATAGATGGCCAGAAAGTTTCTGAAAGGGCACAATTAAATTCTGCTTTGGAAACAATGTTGAGCCATAAAGGTTCCTATCTGCTGGAAGTTATGGTTACCAAAGAAAACAATGTGTTCCCTATGGTTCCGCAAGGATGCAGTGTAAGTGAAATCAGACTTAAATAATTAGTAAATCATTATGGAAGCGAAAATAGAAAAGCAGGAATATAACATCACCGTTTATACCGAAAACCAAGTTGGTTTACTGAGTAGAATAGCTATTATATTCAGTCGCAGAAAACTGAATATAGAAAGCTTAAATACTTCTCCTTCTGAAGTGGATAGTATCCACCGTTTCAATATTGTCATCCATGAAACTGAAGAGGTAGTTAGAAAGGTAGCCAGACAACTGGAGAAACAGGTCGAAGTGCTGAAAGTCTATTATAACCGCAATGAAGAAATTATTTGGCAGGAATTGGCTTTATATAAAGTTCCTACCGATATCATTGCAGAGCATGTAAGTGTAGAAAGATTACTTCGCGAACATGGTGCGAGGGCTGTAGTCATCAGAAAAGATTATACTGTTTTTGAGGCTACAGGGCATAGAGAAGAGACTGATAAACTGATTGATGTACTGCAACCTTATGGTTTAATTGAATTTGTAAGAAGTGCAAGGGTAGCCATTATTAAAGACAGCGAAGGTTTCCATTCTAAATTAAAGAAATTTGAAAGTAATCTCCCTGGTGAACAAGCAGCAGAAAATGAATATTTGAATAAAAGGGACAAGGTATTTACAATGTAATATGACAGAACAGACTTTTAATTTCATTATCCAAACCCGGCAAGCTTTTATTCAACTGGTAGATTCTCTTACAATAGAAGAGTTAAATCATATTCCGGAAGGTTTCAACAACAATATTATCTGGAATTTCGGACATATTGTTGTAAGTACCCAATCGCTTTGCTATGTTCGCACCGGAATAAAAACAGATGCATCCTGGATAAAATATAATGACGATTTTAAAAGGGAATCAAAACCCTCCAGGTTCATCAATACTGACGAAGTCAATGAATTAAAAGCATTGGCATTGTCGACTATAAAAGAGATCCAAAGCGATTATGATGACGGCTTTTTTGAAAAAGTACAATCGTTTGCTACATCGACATATAAAGTTGAAATGAATACCTTTGGAGAAATTTTAGTTACAACCGCGGGGCATGACAACATACACCTGGGTTATGCCTTAGCGCAGAGAAGATTAATAAGAAAATAGTAGAATTAAATACAAGTAATAATAAACAAAAAATGGCAAATTATTTTAACACCTTACCGTTAAGAGAGCAATTGAACCAATTAGGCGTTTGTGAGTTTATGGAAAACTCTGAATTCGCTGATGGCATAAACGCATTAAAAGGCAAAAAAATTGTTATCGTTGGAGCAGGTGCTCAAGGTTTGAACCAAGGTTTAAATTTAAGAGATAGCGGTTTAGATATTTCTTACGCTTTACGTAAAGAAGCTATTGAAGGTAAAAGAGATTCCTGGAAAAATGCTACAGAAAACAACTTTAAAGTTGGAACTTACGACGAGTTAATTCCTACTGCTGATGTAGTGGTTAACTTAACTCCAGATAAACAACACACTGCTGTTGTTAGCGCTGTTATGCCATTGATGAAACAAGGTTCTACCCTATTATACTCTCATGGCTTTAACATCGTGGAAGAAGGAATGCAGATTCGTAAAGACATTACTGTAATTATGGTTGCTCCTAAATGTCCAGGTTCTGAAGTTAGAGCTGAGTATTTAAGAGGTTTTGGTGTTCCTACATTGATAGCTGTTCATCCAGAGAACGATCCTGAAGGTAAAGGTTTGGCACAAGCTAAAGCTTACTGTGTGGGTACTGGTGGTCACAGAGCTGGTGTGTTAAGATCTTCTTTCGTTGCAGAAGTAAAATCTGACTTAATGGGCGAGCAAACTATTTTATGTGGTTTATTGCAA
>NZ_JBEBVH010000232.1:0-6478 GCF_040392825.1 Pseudopedobacter sp. | reverse complement strand
CCTGTATTATTTTTCTTTATTTTTTGATTAAGAAATCAATTCTTTAGGTTTCTGAGTTTGTCTATGTCTAAAATGTGTATTTCTGAACCTTTTTTTTCTATTAACTTCTCTTCCTTAAAATCACTCAATGTACGGCTCACAGTTTCTGTTGCCATACCAGCCATACCGGCTAAATCGTCTCTGGATATTTTAAAAATATTACTTTGTTGGTGTATGTCATTTATTCTTAACAGTGTCTCTGCCAATCTCTTTCTTACAGAATGGTAAGCCAGCTGAACCAATTGTTCATCTTTTTCTTTGAGTGTTTCTGCCAGCAGGTGAATAAACTGCATGGCTATTGCCGGGTGTTTATTAATAATTTCATTAACCTGTTCTCTGTTTAATAAACAGATCGAACTGTTTTCCAATGCTTCTGCAGTTTCGGAATGCGAGTTGCCAATTAGCGCATCATAAATACCAAAATATTCGTCTGTATGGTGTATTGCCGTTAAAAGCTCTCTGCCGTCTTTGCTTAGTTTTACAATTTTAACACTACCGTTAACAACTAAGTAAATACCCTGCGAGTTATCACCATCATAATAAATAACCTGCCCTTTTTTAATGTTTCTTATTTTTTTGTGGGTAATTAGCTCTGTAAGCTCGGCTTGTTTATTGTTTTTTCTTGCAAAATCTTCTAAAGTTTGTAATCCTTTGGAAAAAAAGTCTTTTTGCTGCTTCCTTTTCTTTAACCTGCTTTCTATGGCATTAAGCAATTCAATATCATCAAAAGGTTTGGTTAAATAATCATCGGCACCCATTTCCATACCTTTTCTTAAATCAACCCGTTCGGCTTTAGCCGTTAAGAAAATGAAAGGAATAGAAGCCGTTTCCGGATTTTTATTTAATAAATACAATACGCCATAGCCATCTAATTCAGGCATCATAATATCACAGATAATTAAATCCGGAAGATAGGATTGTGCTATTTCAACTCCATTTTTTCCATTGGGGGCAGTTAAAACCTCATATCCGGCGAGTTCCAATATTTCTGCCGTTCCTTCTCTAATATCCAGATTATCCTCAATGATCAGTATTTTATTCTTCATGCTGATTTAGCGTTATGGTAAAAGTAGTGCCCTTATTTTCTGCGCTTTCAAAAGCAATGGTTCCGTGCATCAGTTTAACATATCTGTCTACTATATTTAGACCAAGCCCTGTGCCAGGGATACTGCCGGTATTATGTGCTCTAAAGAATGCTTCGAAAAGATGCTTTTGTTCTGTTTCCGGGATACCAATACCATTGTCTTTTATGGTAATAATACATTTTTCATCAAGCATTTCGGTATTAAACTCAATAAAGGTATTCTCCCCGGAATATTTAATAGCATTTCCTATTAAATTAACAATGCAGTTTTTTAGAAGATTGATATCTGTGTTGATCTTACTCCGAGTTCCTGTATGCTGGTATATGATATTTTGATTTTGTTTGGCAATCATTTGCATTTCTTCGGTTATTTCTTCCGAGAACTTTACGATATCAAAAGTGCTAATTTGCAAGCTTACTTTGCCGGCTTCTAATTTTTCTAAAGAAAGAAAATCATTCAGGATATTAGTCAGATTAGCAACACTTGATTTTATTTTGCTAACGTGTTTAGAAATGTTGTCGTTTCCGTATTGAGAATTATATTTTTCGATTAAAGAAGCAGATAATTGAATAGAACTCAGAGGTGTTCTGAACTCATGTGATGCCATAGATACAAATCTGCTTTTTAGCTGATTGAGCTCTTTTTCTTTTTCTAAACGTTGTATTACTTCCTCTTTTGTATTTTGATGCTGTTTAATAAGAGTTTTGTGTGTTATTGTCCTTTCTTCAACCAAATGTTCTAACCTGTCGGTGTATTTTTTTAGCTGTTCTTCTGCGTCTTTTTCTCGGCTTAAATCATGAATGAAGCCGGTATAAATAACTCTTCCTTGAAACTGAACTTCGCTTACTGCCAGCCTGAAAGGAAAAAGAGTCCCGTCTTTACGAAGCCCCTTGACTTCTCTTCCTTTGCCAATGATATGGGGTTCAGAAGTTCTTTGATAACGCAATATATAACCGTCATGTCTGGAGCGGTCGGGCTCAGGCATCAGCATACTGATATTGTTTCCAATAACTTCTGACGAATCGTAACCAAACAGGCCACAGGCAGAAGGATTGATAGATTCTACAATGCCCTTGGAGTCAATAGTTATAATTCCGTCTATTGCAGTGTCTATTATTGCGTTTAATAAAGAAATCTGATCAATCATAGTCATCAGGTAACAAGATGCGAATATCTTGATAATTTACCAAAATTACATAGTTAAGTGATCTTGATCATATTTTATTTTTCTATTTTACAGGTTCTTTGTGTTATAGTTTAAATAAATTATGGCGCACACTTTTCATATTCCAGTTCTGGGTCTGGGTTTTTCTGTAGATACTCCTTTAAAGGTAGCTAAATATGGTATTTCTTCGGTTGCTTCTATCGTAGACGATCAGCTGATTGAAAGAATGAGAAAATTTCATTTGGAAAAAGGAGGGAAACCCTATCAGGAGATTACAAATAAAGAAGCGGATTTCCGTTCAAAAAGAATTACAGCATATCTGAATATGATGGATGAGTTTGTAAACGAACAGTTTAACAAGCTTAAAGAAGAAGATTTTGAAAGTGGAAAGGAAATTAATAAGTATTTCGATTTATTGTCTGAAATATCTCCGCTAAAACGGAAATATATGGAAATGCTGGATGAGAAAGATCATACGCTGAAACACAGAATGCAGTTGGATCTGAAAGAAAGCATGCAGAAAGGGGCTATAGATGTAAATATTATGGCTAAAGTAGATAAGTTGAATTTTGACGGGAATGGGGCAGAGATTAACTCCGATGCACTGGAAGCTTTAAGAGGATTTGCATTAAGTAACCTGGATTCTTCTGTTGTGCTTTCTGCAGGGATGAATCAGCGCTTATATGCATATATAGAGAATTTTAAGGACTTCTACCCGGATGTTGCGGGGAGTATCAAAAAGAAAATCATTTTGAAAGTTAGTGATTTTCGTTCTGCGTTAATTCAAGGAAAAATGCTGGCTAAAAAAGGTCTTTGGATATCAGAATTCAGAATAGAATCTGGGTTGAATTGCGGAGGGCATGCTTTTGCAACAGAAGGCTATCTGCTGGGACCAATTTTAGAGGAGTTTAGGCAGAAGAAAGAAAGTATGTTTAATGAGCTTTTCGAGATTTATAATAAAGCTCTGACAGAGAAAAACATAGAAACTGCGTTGAGGCCATTTTCAAAAATAAGTGTGCAGGGTGGAATTGGAACAGCAGAGGAAGATAGTTTCTTACTGGATTACTATCAATTGGATGCAACTGGATGGGGAAGCCCGTTTTTACTAGTACCGGAAGCAACCAATGTTGATACCGAGACATTAAAAAATTTAGTAAAAGCAGATAAGAATGATTTCTATATCAGCGGTTCATCACCGTTGGGTGTTCCATTTAACAATTTCAGATTAAGCTCTATTGAAAAATTGAGGTTAGAGCGCATAGAGAAAGGAAGACCCGGAAGCCCATGTACTAAAAAATATTTAGTTTCAAATACCGAGTTTACAGAAGAACCCATCTGCACGGCATCCAGAGAATATCAGAACCATAAGATTAAAGAGCTGAAAGCGGCTAATCTATCTGAAAAGGAATATCAGGAAGAATTCCAGAAAGTTACAGAGAAGGTTTGTTTATGCGAGGGATTAGCTACTTCTACTTATATCAAAAATGAGATATTGAAACCAAAAGAAAATAATGCGGTGGCTATTTGTCCCGGACCTAATATTGCTTATTTCTCTGGCGAGTTTAGCCTGGAAGAAATGGTAAAACATATTTATGGTAAAATAAATTTGCTGGGCAATACCAACCGCTCCAATTTATTCATTAATGAGCTGAATTTGTATATAGATTATCTGAAAAAAGATATGAGCGCCAGTTTAAAAGATTTGAATGATAAGAAGGTAAAATACTTTACCAAGTTTCAGCAGCAATTGGAAAACGGAATAAATTATTATAAGTCTTTAATTCCTTCAATTCATAACCAGACAGAAATTTATAAAAAGAAAATGATGGATGAGTTACTGGAGCTGGAATCTAAGCTATTGAAAATGAAATTTGTCTAAATGTCTTTGCAGTTTTAATGTGTTTTACTGCAAATGATGTTATGGCGTTTCTTAAAAAGAAACGCCTTTTTCTTGAATAAATCTGAAAGTTAGATTAATCCTGACGGTTTTTACTTTTTTCGTTGGAGGAAGCCTGTGGAGCCAGAAAGTCTGTGTTGTACCCCGCATCAATAGTAAACTTCCATGTTGTAAATCAAGAGAAACGTTTTTTTTACTCTCTTTATGTTTAAATGAAAACTTTCTCTCTGCTCCGAAACTTAATGAGGCTATTGCGCCATTTGGCTTAAGGTCTTTTTCTGCATCGCTGTGCCATGCCATCCCTTCATTTCCATCATGATAAAGATTAAGCAGACAAGAATTAAACTGTTCGCCTGTTTTTCTCTCTGCTATACATTTAAGCTCAAGTAACTCTGATGTCCAGGGCAATGATTTTTTTGTGATATTAGAATAAGTATATTCATATTCATTGTCCCCATACCAGGCAACCATACGCTTAGTAACGATATGTTTTCCGAAAATAATTGCCTCATCATGCTTCCATTCTATTCTATTTAACAGACTCTCCAGGTATTCTGAAGCTTTATGAGCACTAAATATTTTTCCGTAATATAAAACTTCTCCATCGTAGGGGAGAAGATTCTCTAAAAAGGGTTGGTCGCTAAACAGATTCATGCTCTTCTATATTTCTGGCGGCTTCCCAACCTATAATAGCTGTTTTTCTGGTACTACCCCACATATAACCTCCAATGATGCCGGATGATTGGATAACCCTGTGACACGGAATAATAAAAGCAATGGGATTGGAACCAATAGCAGAACCTACAGCCCGGGAAGCTTTAGGATTTCCTATCTCCTGTGCAATCCGGTTATAAGTAGCTAAATGTCCTGTAGGAATTTTAAGCAAAGCTTCCCACACTTTTAGCTGAAAATCTGTGCCTTTTAAATGAAGCTTTATTTCATGAGGTTTAGTCCAGTCATTTTGAAATACAGACAATGCGGCCTGTTGAAAAGGGTCTGTTTGTTCTGAGTAATTTGCTTTAGGAAATCTTTCTTTAAGCTCCTTCACCGCTATTTCTTTTAAAGAAGAGAAAGCCATATAGCAAAGGCCCTTATCTGTAGAAGCAACTATTAATTCACCAAAAGGACTTTCGCCAATAGCGTAGTTTATGTTCAGGTTTTTTCCATCATTTTTATATTCGGCGGGAGTCATACCTTCAATCTTTATGAACAAATCATGTAATCGTCCGGTACCGGAAAGCCCCGTTTTATAAGCCGTATCGAATAAGCTTATATCATTAGATTCCTTTAAAAGTTGCTTGGCGTATTGGATATTAATATACTGTAAAAATTTCTTCGGACTGGTCCCTGCCCATTCTAAGAAAAGTCTCTGAAAATGGAACGGGCTTAAACTTACATGTTCCGCAATTTCGTCTAACCCAGGTTGTTTCTTGAAATTCTGGCGAATAAACTCAATAGCTTTGGCAATACGATTATAGTTGATGATTTTTTGTGTTTCCATTGCTTTAGGGATTTGTACCAAAGTTCTGATTTCCCTATATTAAATAAAACCCGAAAATTGCTATCTTTTATATTAATAAAAAAAGCTCTGCCCGATGTAACGAGAGCAGAGCCTTCTTGTTATCGTAAATACTTACACAGTTTCGTCTTCAATAATAGCATCTTTTGCATTCGATGCAACAGACTTGATTCCATTATCTCTCGAAGCTTCACTTTCATACATTTCGCTGGTACCAATTACCTGGCCATTGCTCGCTTTTAATGTAAAATAAGGTTTGCCATTTGTTGATGTTTTTCTTTCAAACCTTTCATCGATCTGGGAATTCTTTTTTACAGACGCAATTCCATTTTCGCAATTTGCTTTGGTGCTGTAGCCTTCACTACCTAAAATAACCTGTCCATTTCCGGCTTTTAGGTTGAATTGGAATTCTCCGTTTTTCCTTTTTGAAATTACAAATTTCCCCATAATTCTTATTTTAGTTAATAGATAATACCCTAATATAATAAAACACTTTAAAAAATAGAGAAAATTCAGATCGTTTTATTTTCATGCCAGAAGCCTTCTTTATACAAAAAAAATCTTCTGCGTAAATATTTTTAATATAGCACCCCGGTTACGTTTTAAGAATTAAATATTGTCTGATATTTCGTTATGCCGGTTTTTTTCCGATAAACGGCGAAGTACTAAAAATCCTACTAACCCAGAGATGGTAGAAGCAATTAAAATAGAAAATTTAGCTTGTACCTGATATTCCGGATTTTTAAAAGACAGTAATGCAATAAATATAGACA
>NZ_JBEBVH010000231.1:0-6580 GCF_040392825.1 Pseudopedobacter sp. | reverse complement strand
AAGGGAACTATTGTAACTTTTTCAATTCCTTACTACATTCAAATACCTGATACAGATAATAAAACAAAAGATTCTACGTATATTGTATCGTCTTAAGTAAAAAGTCTTTAATTGTTGATTTATTGTCACATACGCTTAAGCGCGGGTTACTTTACTTCCTTTTAAGTATATATTGTATAGTTAACCTATTAAAATTAAATAGATAAAAGATTGGAGTTGTAAATGGAAAATAGAAAAATGAAGAAATCGAAAAATCTATTAACACATGTTCTACCTATTTTGTTTCTTTTTGTCGCAGTATCAATAATTAGCTGGACTAATTTATCTACTAATTCTGACAATAAAACTAATTCAACCGACACATTAAATTTACAAATTACCGAGAAGCCTAACTTCTCCAGTTACATTAGTAATGTTTATCAAACAATCGGTCTGCATCAGACAGGATTGGCTTTCCCTGTTTTTGAAAAAGCTATCACCGGATTTATTAATTTAAAAAGGGATCATCAGCTTAACAAAGACAAAGAAATTCTTACTGTTATAGATTTTAGCAAATCAAGCACAGAAAAAAGAATGTGGATTATAGACCTTAAAAATAAATCAGTTCTGTTAAACACCTATGTAGCTCATGGAAGAGGCAGCGGGGATGATATGGCCAATAAATTTTCGAACGTTGCAGAATCTCATCAAAGCAGTTTGGGGTTCTATGTAACCAATGAAACTTATTTTGGAAAACACGGCCTGTCTTTGAAACTGGATGGTTTAGACAGAGGAATTAATAACCTTGCAAGAAGCAGAGCTATCGTGGTCCATGGTGCATCTTATGTAAGTGAAAGTTTCATTAACAACCACGGCAGACTGGGTAGAAGCCACGGTTGCCCGGCTGTCCCGGAAGAACTGAATAAGACAATTATTGAGCTTATAAAAGATAAAACCTGCATGTTTATTAATGGTAGCAATCCAAATTACAGATCTGTTTTCCTTGATAAACAAAAAGCAGAAAACATCTTGCTAACTGCCAAAATATAATACTCCGGAGTATTCTGTTATAACGTATTTTTTATAACCACGCAATACGTTATCTTAGGGAGATGAAAACAACATTTTCGCTTTTGATTTTCGGTATGTTGACTACCGGTTATGCAAATAGCATAGCTCAAAACAAATACCATCTGCTTGTTGGAACTTATACCAAATCTCAGCAGCATGGTATTTTTGTTTATGAATTTGATACAGAAAAAGGTACTCTAACACTTTCCAGCCACACCGAAAAAATATCGAACCCTTCTTTTTTAACAATAAATAAATCTCAAAATAAGGTTTATAGCGTTGGCGAAGAAAACGGGGGTTTAGTTTATGCATTCGATTTTGATAAGACAAATGGTAAACTAACTTTGTTAAATCAACAAAAAACAGCGGGTAAAAACCCCTGCTACATAACACTTAGCAAAGATGAAAAACATCTTTTTGTGGCTAATTACAGTAGCGGAAACCTGACTTCATTCCCTGTCGCTAAAGATGGAAAAATATTACCGCTAAACCAGCTTATACAACATGAAGGAAAAAGCATTACTTCCCGACAAACAGCTCCACACGCCCACAGTATTGTAAATGTTCCCCATAGTGACAGACTACTTTCTGCGGATTTAGGCGTAGATAAGGTTTTCGAGTATGTTTATAAGCCGGACAGTAAAGAAGCATTAACTCCATCTGCTCAGGCATCGGTTAATACTCCTGCAGGAAGTGGTCCCAGACATATCGCTTTCAATAAAAAAGGTGATCTGGTATATGTTATAAATGAACTGGACGCCACAGTCTCTGTATATCAATATAAAAACAATGAATTGAAAGCGATACAACATATCGCCATGAATGATTCTGGCTTTTCGGGCACTAACGGTGCTGCTGACATACATTTATCGGGGGATGGTAAGTTTTTATATGCAAGCAATAGAGGAACTGCAAACGAAATTGTCATTTATAGTGTTGATCAAAAAAATGGAAAATTAAATAAAATAGGTGCTCAGCCTTCCCTGGGTAAAGGTCCCAGAAATTTCGCAATAGATCCTACAGATAGTTTTTTACTCGTTGCCCATCAGAATACTGATGACATCTTTATTTTTAAGCGTAATAAAAAATCGGGATTGCTAGAGTTTACCGGCAATAAGGTAAATGTTGGTGCTCCTGTTTGTCTTGTTTTCGCAGATAAATAACAGCAGTTTCAAATTAAATAAAAAAGGAGTACCAAGATTCAATTGATACTCCTTTATACTTTAAATAACTCCCCTCTCCTATTTTTTTGCTGTTATTGAAATCTTCAGGTTAATTTCGTCGGCAATTAAATCATCCTTCATTCCTTCATATACCACACCCCAATCTTTTCTATTAATATTGAAGTCTGCAGTAGCAGTTAAAGCATCAGCAGATGCAGAAGTAACCTGCACCGGGAAACTTATATTCTTGGTTATACCTCTTAAGGTCAGGTTTCCTGAAATGTCTGCGCTGGCAGGAGTTTGATTTTTAACTTCAGTAATTTTGAATGTACTTGTCGGATTTTTTTCTACACTGAAGAAATCTTCACTTTTCAAATGAGTTTCCAGTTTATTTTTGTACTCATCATTTCCTTTTAAATCCTCATTAACAATAGAGTGCATATTTACAACGAATTCACCGCCTACCAAATGACTTTGTTCATTAAGTATGACCTTTCCAGACTGAATTTTAACAGTTCCATGATGAGATCCGGTTACTTTACTTCCTGTCCATTGCACTGTAGAAACAGCAGTATCAATGTTATAAACTGTTCCTTCTACAGCCAGACTATCTGTTACCTCTTCGCCTGTTGCTGCTTTGTCTCCTTTAGGATTGGTGGTACATGCTGCCAAAAAAGCTACACATACAAGTGGTAATGCTAATTTTCTCATGTTTGATGAATGTTGTTTAGTTTTTAATAGTTTAAAAATTTATCAATGTTTAAACACATTTTTTTGTAATTAGTTTGAATATAATCAAAATCATCATTTTTACCTAGATTTGAAAATATAACATATATTCCGTTCATGAAAACCTTACATGCAATTATCTTAAGTTTAGCCATCCCTTCTATTGGTTTTAGCCAGACACTGAAAGACAGCGTAAATCTATCTGAAGTTAATGTAAAGGCTTATTTAGAAGATCAACCGCTGATAAGTCTTCCATCCTCTGCAGTAACTTTAAAAGAATCTTATATTAAAGAACGAAATATACAGTCACTGGTTGCAACTTTTAACAGTATAAGTGGAGTAAGTATGGAAGAGCGATCACCAGGAAGTTACAGGCTTGCTATCCGAGGAAGTTCACTGAGATCCCCTTTTGGTGTTCGCAATATAAAGGTTTACTATGATGACTTTCCATTAACTGACGCCGGGGGAAACACCTATCTGAATCTCATAGATCAGAACACCATCAGGCGAATTGAAATATTGAAAGGTCCTGACGGGAGTTTATTTGGAGCAAATTCTGGTGGTGTCGTTTTGCTGAATAGCCTTTCGGATACGAATACTGCAGAGGCTGGTGTGACAGCCGGGTCTTACGGATTTGTTACGCAACATGTTAATATCGACCGCAATTATGAAAAATATAGCATGAGCTTCAACCAGGCATATCAGCGGAGTGATGGCTACCGGTTAAATACCGGAATGAACCGATTTTTTGTACAGACTCAGCAGAAATGGAAATATGCAGATCATGCTGAACTAAGATTTTCCGGCTTTTATTCGGATATGGGTTATGAGACTCCGGGAGGGCTAACGCTTTCCCAAATGCAGGAAAACCCCAAAGCAGCAAGAGCCAACGCAAAAGAGTTAAATGTTGGAATTTTTAATAAGAGTTTTTTTGGAGGTTTGGCTCATGAAAAAAGGTTTTCACCAAACTTCAAACATGTTATCGCAGTTTCCGGTATTACCTCAGATTTCAAAAATCCTTTCTTCACTAATTACGAAACGAGAGACGAAAGCTCTGTATCGTTAAGAACTTATTTTGAACTAAAAAATGAAACACAAAACAAGAATTTTAGCTGGCAATGGAATCTGGGATGGGAATATCAGTATGGAAGTGCAGATATTATTAACCATACCAATCTGGAAGGAAGTGCAGGCAGTATTACTGCTGCCGACAGAATAAAGAATGAAACCCAATTTATTTTTAACAGGTATACTTTTAGGCTTGGACAACGCTTTAAAGCAGATGCTTCTGTAAGCCTTAACTTTGGAAAAATAGATTTTGAACCCTTGCCTCAATCGATTGGTTCAATAACCGGATCGAAAAAGTTTGATCCAACTCTAATGCCAAGATTGGCAGCTTCTTATCTTGTAATGCCTAATTTGTCTGTAAGAGGAATAATTAGCAGAGGTTATTCATTACCAACAACTGCAGAAATAAGAGCCAATGATGCTCGCGTAAATCCGGATCTGGAACCCGAAACTGGCTGGAATTACGAAGCCGGTTTCAGGATTAACAATTATAAACAAACAATTTTCCTGGATTTTAGTGCTTTCTATTACAGAATGAACAACGCTATTGTTAAACGGATAAATGACAGTTCGGAAGATTATTTCCTAAATGCTGGCGGCACCAAACAGAAAGGTATCGAACTGCAGCTTCACACTACTTTATTTCAATCTAAAGCATTTTTACAAAAAATATATTGGACATCTGCAGCTACCTTATCTGATTTCAGATTTACAGACTATATCATCGGGACTAATGATTATTCGGGAAACATCCTAACCGGTGTACCAAAAGAAAGCTTAACTAACGGGCTTAATTTTGACCTTAAGCATAATCTATCTGTATTTATACAACACCAATATAATGGAAAAACTTCTTTAAACGATGCCGAAACGATTTTTGCAGATGCATATCATCTTATTCAAATGCGTTTAAACTGGAAAAAGAATTTTGGAAAAAGTCTATTGAACTTTTATGCTGGCACAGACAATTTGTTAGATGAAACATACAGTCTTGGAAACGACATTAATGCTTTTGGAAACAGATATTTCAATCCTGCGGCGAACCGATCTTTCTTTGCCGGAGCAAATATTAAATTTTAGTCATTTTAGCTATTCTATTTCGGATAATATCATGGCATCTATAGTTTTGGAATTAGATTTACATAACATTAAAAGACTATGAAATACAGAAAACTTGGAGAGACAGATTTACAATTATCAGCCATTGCCTTCGGCGCATGGGCTGCCGGTGGCTGGATGTGGGGCGGATCTGATGAAAATGATGCCATAAAAGCTATTCTAGCGGGATTTGATGAAGGTATGACTTCTATAGACACTGCTCCTATTTATGGACAGGGACATAGTGAAATTATTGTTGGGAAAGCTATTAAAAATCTAAGCAGGGACAAGGTTCAGGTATTAACCAAGTTTGGCATGCGATGGGATTTAACTCAAGGAGATTTTGGGTTTAAAAGCAAGAACAATGCAGGAGAAGATATAGATATCTACAAATACGCTGGTAGAGAAAGTATTATTAAAGAATGTGAAGACTCTTTACGCAGACTGGGAACAGATTATATTGATTTGTATCAAATTCACTGGCCTGACGTAACCACTCCAATTCACGAAACTTTTGAAGCTGTATCTCGGCTCATTAAAGACGGTAAGGTTCGTTATGCGGGCGTTTGTAATTATAACTTGGAACAAATGCAGGAGGCGGAAAAAACTTTAAATATTGCTTCTAACCAAGTTGCCTATAGCATGCTTAGAAGAGCCGTTGACCAAACTATTGTTCCGTATGTATTGGAAAAACACAAAGGTATTCTGGCTTATAGCCCATTAGAAAGAGGTTTACTAACAGGAAAAATTAAAGAAAACCACCATTTTAACGAAGGTGACCATAGAGCTGGACTTCCTTTCTACCAAAAAGAAAATCTGGTAAAAGTAAATCGATTCTTAAGTATTATTGAACCAATTGCTAAAGAAAAAGATGCAAGTCTGGGGCAGTTAGTATTAAGCTGGACAATAGAGCAGCCTGGTATTACTGTAGCCTTAGCTGGCGCAAGAAATGCAGAACAGGCTGTCCAGAATGCAAAAGCTGCTGATATTAATTTATCTATAGAGGAGATTGATTTTATAAACAAGGAAGTAGTCAAACTAAATTTAAAATAAATATGAAGAAAGTCATCATAAGCTTATCCTTTTCTATTTTAATATTTCTGTTTGGATGCTCCTCGTATAATATGATTTCTTACAATGCAAACCAGAATATGAGAAATATCAATCTCGGGATGAGTAAAAGCCAGGTTATTGATGTTATGGGCAAATACTACATTGTAAGTTCGGCGTCTAAAGATAATCAGGAAAATATAAAAGAGATATTAGCGTATAAAAGTGATGTCAATGAAGAATATAAGTTGGTTTTTATCAACGATAAATTAACCGAGTGGAACCGTGTCTTCACCAACTGTCGTGAACATGTTTATAAACCGGTTGTTGAAACCAAAAACGATAAGGCTAATTGATACCTGATGTTAAGAGGCTGTATCTTTTAATATTACTCTGATCCAATTTCTTCTTTTTTAATTTAA
>NZ_JBEBVH010000230.1:0-6590 GCF_040392825.1 Pseudopedobacter sp. | reverse complement strand
ATAATGATAATTCGGCTTTTGATGAAATACAGCGTTCCATAATAGACGTATCACAACGATATATCCATAAATTGGGTAACGAAGGACCGCGTGCTATTGATAAAATTTATATAGACAATTTTAAATTACGCCTTTTAATGGCTTACAATAGAAGCGGGAATAAATTAAAAGCATTAAAATATCTTTTTAATTTATGGAATTCCGATTCAATCCATAAAGAATCATGGATACGTGAATTGCTTTTTTTGCCCATACCTTCATCTTTTCTTGTATTTTTCAGGAACCTTCAGCTGAAGCTTAAAACATATTTAAACCTTGTTTGTAATAAATAAGATTCCTAAGGTTTACCAAAGGAAATAATTTTAATAAACAAATAGGTATATTTGTCGCGTTATAACCAGAATTAAATTATGTTTAGAAGAATAAACATTGTTCCTCGTTGGTTAATATTCTGCCTGGACCTGCTGTGCTGTGCTTTTTCAATGGGATTAGCCTATTTTATTAAATATGATTTTACGGTTAATCATATAGATCTGCAGGAACTGAGCAGGAATATATTAATATTTAGTGTTATCAACTGTATCGTTTTTTTTAACGTGAAAACCTATGCAGGAATAGTGAGATATACAAGTGCGCAGGACTCCTTCAGGATATTGTTCAGTATTTCGTTAAGCAACGGGCTTTTTATTCTGGCCAATATAGTTTCTCTTTCTCTAGGAAAAGATTTGCTGATATCTAATGTAGTTATAGTAATTACAGGACTGTGCAGCTTTGTTACACTGATCACCTACAGGGTATTGGTAAAGTATTTCTTTGTATACATCAAAAATTTGCGACTTGATAAAAAACGGGTAATTATTTTTGGTGCCGGAGAAACCGGAATAGCTACTAAGAGGGCTTTAGATACAGATCCTAAGATCAACATGAGTGTGATTGCATTTGTTGATAACGATCATCGCAAAAGTGGAAAGGTTGTAGACAATGTGAAAATATACCATGCAAGTCTTCTCGAACGTATATTGCATGAGGAAAAGATAGACAGCCTGATATTTACCGCGCCACGGATGACTCCAGATGAAAAAAATAAGGTAGTGGACCTGTGTCTTGATAACGATGTACGCGTATTAAACGTTCCTCTGGTAAGAACTTGGGTAAAGGGAACAGTAAAAGCGAATCAGATTAAAGAAGTGAAAATTGAGGATCTGCTGGAACGGGATCCTATTGTTATAGGAGAACAGGTATTGAATGAACAACTTTCAGGTAAAAGAGTATTGGTAACTGGTGCTGCAGGATCTATAGGAAGCGAAATTGTTCGACAGGTAGCCAAATTTAATCCGCAGATGATTATATTAAATGATATTGCGGAAACACCTCTTCATGAACTGCAGCTGGAACTTCAGGATAATAACCTTTCTGATAATTTTATCGCATTTATAGGCGACGTAAAGAACAGAGACAGAATGGAATGCCTGTTCGAAACTTTTAAACCCCATTATGTTTATCACGCGGCAGCTTATAAACATGTACCCATGATGGAACATAACCCTTCCGAGGCCATCTGTACAAATGTGGGCGGAACAAAAAACATAGCAGATCTGGCTGTTAAACATGGCGCAATAAAATTCGTAATGGTCTCCACGGATAAGGCGGTCAACCCAACTAATGTTATGGGAGCCTCTAAACGCATAGCGGAGATTTACGTACAATCTTTATTTCGTTCTTTATGCCTGCAAAGTGGCAAAGAAAGCCTAACAAAATTTATTACTACCCGTTTCGGAAATGTGCTGGGATCTAACGGTTCGGTAATTCCCCGTTTCAGAGATCAGATACAAAAAGGCGGACCGCTTACGGTGACTCATCCGGATATTACCCGATATTTTATGACCATACCAGAAGCCTGCCGATTGGTGCTGGAAGCTGGTTCTATGGGTAACGGTGGAGAGATTTATATTTTTGATATGGGCAAATCTGTTAAGATTGTTGAACTGGCAAAGAAAATGATCCGCCTATCAGGTTTTATCCCTAATCAGGATATTAAGATAGAATTTACAGGTTTAAGACCGGGAGAAAAGTTATATGAAGAACTTTTAAATGATAGAGAAAATACCCTGCCCACCCATCATGAAAAAATTATGATAGCTAAAGTAGTTCCTCATGAGTATGAATTGGTAAGTATTGATATCAATAATCTGGTAACGCTGGCTTGTAAATATCAGGATAAAGACGTAGTAAGGCTTATGAAGAAAATAGTACCTGAATTTAAAAGCAATAACTCTACCTACGAAGAGTTAGATAAAGAATTAGAACTGGTAAATGTATAAATATATTGCTCTTTTAAGTGCCGCGTTTGGATTTTCGTCGATAAGTTTCGCACAAACAGAAAATGTAACTCTACCTTACGCTTACGATCATTATCAAAAATATAATCCTCAGGTATACAACAAAACGCAACGCTTTCACAGTGCGATAAAACCTTTTTATGGAGATCATGTGTCGCTTGAGAATGCCGTCGATTCTGTTTCTTTTACGGGAGACTCTTTAAGGCGAACCTGGTTGGGGAGAAAGCTGTTTCAGCAGCACTTAATTGAGGTAAATAAAGACGATTATCAAATTTATGCCGATTTTTTACCCGATTTTACCATTGGATACGATCAGGATTTAGATAGAAGTACCTGGTTGAATACGAGAGGTTACCAAATTGGAGTGAAAGTTGGTGATAAATTTTCATTTTATACCAGCGGATATGAGAACCAGGGCGTATTTCCTGCCTATATAACCAATTTCATAGATCAGAATCAGGTTATTCCAGGGCAGGTTGGTGGTAAGTTGGGCAAGCTGGAAAAAGATTGGGCTTATGCTACCGCCTTACTGTCATACACTCCAAATAAATATCTGAATTTTGCCCTGGGTTATGATAAAAATTTTATTGGCGATGGGTATAGGTCTTTGCTATTGTCTGATGCTGCGGCAAATTACTCTTTTTTCAGGTTGAGGGCCAGTTTAGGGAACCTCCAGTATCAAACGGTTTATGCCTATATGCTGGATCCCGGTGCACCCAGGCTAACAAATGACAGGCGGCTGGGGGATAGAGGGAAATGGGGAGCTTTTCATTATCTGGACTGGAACATCAGCAATAGATGGTCTGTTGGTTTTTTCCAGGGAATTACCTGGGCAGATGCTGAACCAGAAGGCAAACGTGGATTTGATTTTAACTATATTCATCCTTTCGTTTTTCTGAGGCCAATTGAAGGTGCAAATTCGACTTCTCCTGATAAAATGCGTTTAGGCCTTAATGTTAAGTACGAGTTATTAGAAAAAACCGCCATATACGGGCAGTTTATGATTGACGAATTTACCGCTAAAGAATTTTTCTCTAATAAAGGCTATTGGGCAAATAAATGGGCTTTGCAGTTAGGATTCAGGGGTTCAGATCTTTTTGGGATAAAAAACCTGAACTATCTGGGAGAATTTAACACGGCGAGACCTTTTACCTATGCACATTTCGATAGGGTTTCTAACTATGGACATTATAACCAGCCACTGGCACATCCGTACGGGGCAAATTTTAGGGAGCTTGTGGGTATGCTCAATTATAGCTATAAAAGATTTGATTTTTCCGGGCAACTGCTTTATGCTTACTATGGCCTGGACTCGGCGGGTGAAAATTATGGAAAAAATATTTTTCTTTCTTACGATGACAGGTCGTTGAATTATGGTAGCAGAGTAGGAAATGGAATAGCTACAGATCTATTCTTTGTAAAAGGGAAGGTTGCTTATATATTAAATCCAAAGTATAATTTAAGACTGGAGCTGGCGTCGGCGTTAAGAAGCGAAACTAATGGGATAGGTAGTGCTAAAACCGGAATTATAAGTTTTGGGTTGAGGAGTAGTTTCCGGAGTTTTTATGATGATTTTTAGTCTTGTTAAGAGATGAAAGATGTCATTTTATTCACGTATGATTTTTTTGAGAATACTACTTCTGCCAATAGGTTTAGAGTATTAGTAGATCATCTTATTAAGAGAAGTGATATTAATGTCAGAGTGATAGAATTCCAATTGAAAGAAAGATCTAATACTGTATCATGTGAGATTGGAAATATAGATAAATTGGAAGAATCTATCAGCAAACATGTCAAAATATTTCAACCGAAAATAGGCACTTTACAAAAGTTGGTGTTAAGATCAGAATCTAAATCTCTTAATTTCGTTTATCAGTTATTATTTAGGGAGGAAACTTTAACACCAAGAGACCTTAGTTTAATAGAGACACTGAATAAAAATAATAAGGATGGTTATATTATAACTTCCGGAGCTCCGTACGGGATTTTTAAATATGCCCATAAATTGGCCCGCCATTTAAATTTTAAACTTGTTCTTGACTATAGAGATCCGTGGACTTATGGTTATCAAAATTTACAAGGTAATAAAAGCGCTTATAGTTTAAAAAGAATGATCTTGAGGAATACGGAAAAGAGTTTATTAAGAAAAGCCTCCCTGATTTCCACCGTATCAGAAACCTTAAAGAGTTATTTTCCATCAGAATTTCAACATAAAATCCATGTCATTCCTAATGGAAGCAATTACTCCGAGGCCGAGATTTCGGAGAAGAATGACCGTACATTTAATATTGTTTATATCGGAACCACATATAATGATCAGTTATTAGATAACACTTTTTTTATAGCATTAAAGCATTTTTTACCAGGTAAGAATAAAGAACATATTAAATTGCAGTTTTTAGGTTCTTTTTACTGTCCGCTACTAAAAGAGAAAATTGCAGAATTTGGTCTATCAGAAATAACAATTATAACCAGACGATTAAAAAAAGCAGAACTTTTACCATATTTAAACAATGCCAATCTTTTTTTGCATCTAAAATATGGGGATCGGTCAGGTATTATTACTTCCAAACAAGCAGATTATTTATTTTTTAGAAAACCGATTTTATTGCCTTCGAGTGATAACGGAGACTTAGAAACAAGTATTCTGCATAACAACGCAGGTTTTGTGTGTAATTCTAAACAAGAGGTTATTCATGTTTTAGAAGACCTGTATAGCCGTTTCCTGAACGGAGAGACTACTAATATTCAACAATCGGAAGATATGCTTAAAGAAAATTCAAGAGAAGCTATTGCAAAGCGTTTTGTAGATTTAATTTTAAAGAGCTAACAAAACAATATATTATAAGTTTTCATTAAGAATTCAACATTCAACATTAAAAAACCTATCCCGCCATTTCCTTGGTAATCTTCGCTTCTCCCAGTTCTTTAACAGCCTCAATTATAGCTACGGAATCATAACCACATTCTGCCCAAAGTTCTGGTTGTTCTCCATGTTCCACAACTCTATCTGGAATCCCCAGACGTTTGATATGTGCAGTATAATTATTATCAGCCATGAATTCCAAAACAGCACTTCCCATTCCGCCATTGATACAGCCATCCTCAACAGTAATAATGTTTTTATACTTGGAGAAAACTTCAAGTAGTAATTGCTCGTCTATAGGTTTTGCGAAACGCATATCATAATGAGCAGGAAAATACCCTTCCTGGTTTAATTCAAGACAAGCTTTTATGGCTTCGTTACCAATATGTCCAATCGAAAGAATTGCTACATCTTCACCGTCGCAAATTTTACGGCCTTTTCCGATCTGAATTTCCTGAAATGGTCGCTTCCAATCTGGCATCACACCGTTTCCTCTTGGATAGCGGATAGAAAACGGACCGCCATGATCTTTTAATTGAGCGGTATACATCAGATTCCTCAGCTCTTCTTCGTTCATCGGAGCAGAAACAATCATGTTGGGAATGCATCTGAAATAAGCGAGATCATAAGCCCCATGATGTGTTGGACCATCAGAACCTGCAATGCCTGCTCTGTCTAAACAAAAAACTACCGGTAACTTCTGCAGGGCAACATCATGTATAACCTGGTCATAAGCCCTTTGCATAAAGCTCGAATAAATATTACAAAAGGGAATAAAACCTTCGGTGGCCAATCCGGCAGAAAAAGTTACTGCATGTTGTTCTGCAATACCAACATCAAAAGCTCTGTCTGGCATAGCTTTCATCATAATATTGAGCGAGCAGCCAGACGGCATGGCGGGAGTAATACCTAGAATTTTCTCGTTGCTTTCAGCTAATTCCACAATGGTATTTCCAAATACGTCCTGATATTTTGGGCCCTGCGGAGATTTTTGTACAGATTTTTTTATTTCTCCTGTTATTTTATTGAAAAGACCAGGAGAATGCCATTTGGTTTGATCTTTTTCTGCTAGTGTATAACCTTTGCCCTTTACCGTTACACAATGTAAAAGTTTTGGACCGGGAATATCACGCAGATCATGAAGTACTTTAACCAGATTATTAACATCATGGCCGTCTATCGGACCAAAATAACGGAAGTTTAGAGCCTCGAAAAAGTTACTTTTATGCAATAAAGTGCCTTTAATAGTCTTTTCTATGGTTTTTACAATCTGATGTGCATTTGGTCCTAATTCGGAAATCTTGGTAAGCACAGCAGAAACGTCATCTCTAAATTTATTATAAGTTTTGCTGGTGGTAATATTGGTAAGATAATCTTTAAGCGCC
>NZ_JBEBVH010000229.1:0-6603 GCF_040392825.1 Pseudopedobacter sp. | reverse complement strand
AAATATGAAAAAAAGCCCGGTACCTCAACTAGTGGGCCAGATCAGGTAAGTTTGTGGGTTTATGCTCAAAGTGATAGTCAAAGTAGTACTGAAACAACTCCTATAGCAACTAATAGCGCCGAAAGCACAGTTAGCAAGAAAGATATTCAGGGTATTGGTTTCAGGACAATGGAAACTTCATATGATATTGTTGTTGATAATATCAAAGCAGATTTAAGTTGGGCTAATGTCCTTACCGCAGTTGTATCTCTTCCCGTTCAATTAACTTCATTCTCAGGACAAAAGCAAAGCAACCATATCCAATTGAACTGGACTACTGCATCAGAACAAGGAAATTCTCATTTTGAGGTATTACGTTCTGAAAATGGTAAAAACTTTCATGTTTTAACCACAGTAAGCGGGAAAGGTACCACTACGCAAATCAGTAATTACAGCTATATTGATGCAAATCCATTGCCGGGAACAAACTATTACCAATTACGTCAGGTAGATTATGATGGAAAATCAGAAAAATCTGATATTATAGCCGTTAAAAGTACTTTAGAAACAACAACGGATATGAGTATCTCTGTCCCTTCAGATCAGGATTATATAAAACTTTTCATTTTTTCTACAGTAAATGAGGCAGCAGAGGTACATATCAACGGAGTTTTGGGCAATCATATAGCATCTCAGAAAATTCATCTAACAAAAGGCGAAAACGTTGTTCAGGTACCGGTGAAAGCTGCGAATGGTATTTATCTGGCAAATCTTGTTTCAGAAACGCAGCATATCAGAGCGAAATTTGTGAAATAGATTATGCCAATACAGCTGAATAAAAAGCTAATTGACAAAAATTGATTTCAACAATTAATTGCTTGCTTTATATAGGCAACTAATTATTAAAATAAATACGATGATAAAGGTAGCAGTAAGATATTTTCTGATTTTGGTGTTATTGGGCGGAGTGATTTCATGTAAAAAATCAGATAAGGAAAAGAAAGACGACGATTCAGGAGTTGTAGTTCCGCCTCCGGGAGATGGTGATGGCGGTAATAATGACGGAGAAGTAATAAAATGTAAATCATGCAAAGTAATTACATCTGCAGCAGAACTCTCAGCGCTCACGCTTAGTGCAGGCGACAGTGTGATGATGAAAGCAGGAGATTGGAATAACCAAAGACTCGTTTTTAAAGGAAAAGGAACCGCTCAGCAACCCATTGTACTGATTGCAGAGAAATTAGGCGGGGTCATTATGAAAGGAACCTCCTCTTTACAGATAGATGGTGAATATTTAGAAGTAAATGGCTTGAATTTTAAGGATGGACTGGCACCGGCAAATGTGACACTTCTTATAGCTTTTACATCCTCTTCTAAGGGATGCAGACTTACCAATACTTCGATTGTAGATTATAACCCTGCTTCTGCTACTACAGATTACCGTTGGGTATCTATAAATGGTACAAAAAACAGATTAGACCACTGCTACATTAAAGGCAAAGCCCATCAGGGTGCTACGGTAGTTATCTGGGGTAGAAACTCTTCTCTCGAACATCGTATAGATCATAATTATTTTGGTACCAGACCCGATCTTGGAAACAATGGAGGGGAAACCATTAGAGTAGGAACCAGTGACTATTATTTAAGCGAAAGTAATGTCATTATTGAAGAAAATATCTTCGATAAATGTAATGGCGAAACAGAAATTATTTCTAATAAAATGAGTAAAAATATTATTCGGAATAATCTGTTTTTCGAAAGTCGCGGGACCCTGTGTCTGCGTCATGGTAATGGCACAGAAGTCTATGGGAATTATATAATAGGTAATAATGTTGCTGCTGCGGGTGGAATTAGAATTGTAGGAGAAAGTCATCTGGTATACAACAATTACATTCAGGGTATAACTCAAACCGGGCAATACTGTGCTATTTCTTTATTAGATGGAGTACCAAATGCGGCTCCTAGTGAGTATTTTCAGGTTAAAAATGCAAAAATTGTAGGAAACACGATAGTTAACTGCTCTCAAGCTTTCGAGATTGGAGCAGGCAAAGGCGGGAACGGACGTACTGTACCACCTGCAAATTGTACTTTAGCTAATAACCTGGTACAGCAAAAGGTTGGTGCTACTTTGTTGAAATTGGCAGATACACCAGAGAATTTCACATATGTGGGTAACATGGCTTATGCCGTGGGAGCTACCATGCCACAGGGTTTTGTGCAGATAAGTCAACAGCTGGGTATTACTGTTTTTGGTACTTATGAGCCACAAAGCGGTAGTCCTGCTTTTGGTGCTTTTCAGGGAACTTTTCCTTTTTATACCTCTGCTGACGTAGGTGCAAAAGCATTAGATGATATGCATAAAGCTTTATTAAAATCCGAAGGAATAGGTCCTTCATGGGTAACAGGTTTAGGAAATGCACTAGTTATTAAGGCGCTGTAATATTTGTTAGCGATTTATCAGGAAGTATTTACAAATTAAGCTTATATTAATATTATGATTAAAGCATTTTTCTCTCTTATATTTTCAATTTTATTATTTACGCAATCAATATTTGCACAAAAAGAACTGTCTAAAGATGAAAAGATGAAATGGTGGCGGGAAGCCAGATTTGGAATGTTCATTCATTTTGGAACTTATGCACAATGGGGAGGTCTTTATCATGGACATAAACAAGCCCGCGGCGGTGCAGAATGGATTATGAACCGAGCTAAAATTCCGGTTCAGGAATATAGAGATACAGCAAAAAACTTTAATCCTATTCACTATGATGCAGATTTTTGGGCAAGAATGGCTAAGGAAGCGGGTATGAAGTATCTTATCATTACCTCAAAGCATCATGATGGATTTGCATTATTTAATACCGGAGCCAGTCAGTGGAATGCACTTCAAGCTTCAAAATATGGTAAAGATCTGATAAAACCTTTAGCAGAAGCCTGTAAGAAATATGGTATAAAACTAGGTTTTTATTATTCGCAATCTCAGGATTGGGTAAATCCGGGAGGAGCTGCAGCAAGAAAACTAATGGCGGAGGGCTGGCCAAATCCCGATTCTACAAAAGTAAATGCATATACAGAAGCACATCAGGGGCACTGGGATCCGGCACAGGAAACAAAAACTTTCGATCAGTACATTAATGATGTTGCTATACCACAAGTAAAAGAGCTTTTAACAAATTATGGTGAAATATCAGTGCTGTGGTGGGATACACCTATGAAAATTAATGACCAACAAGCTACCAGGTTGCAAGATGTTCTAAAATTGCAGCCCAATATCATTACTAACGATAGATTAAAAAGACCAAATTTCCCCGGCGATACAAAAACTCCAGAACAAAAAATTCCGGATAGAAAGGAACTGGATGGCAAAGATTGGGAAACCTGTATGACAATGAATGGTAGTTGGGGTTTCAAAAGCTGGGATCAGAACTGGAAAAGTTCCGAAACTTTGGTGAGAAATCTTATCGATATAGCCTCAAAAGGAGGAAATTACTTATTGAATATTGGTCCAAAGCCAGATGGAACATTTCCTAAGGAAAGTATAGATCGTTTAAAAGATATCGGTGGTTGGATGAATAAAAATAGTGAAGCTATCTATGCCACCAAAGCGAATCCACTAAATGAAGTTCCCTGGGGAAGAATAACAACTAAACTGGATGGAAAAAAAGAAAGCATACTTTATCTGTCTGTATTCGATTTACCAAAAAGTGGAACACTGTCCTTACCAGATTTAAATGCTCCGATAAAATCTGCAACCCTTTTAGCAACAGGACAAAAAGTATCTTTTAAGAAGGCTAAATCCGGATATGATCTGCAATTGAAATCTTTAGCAGATAAATATGCTACTGTGGTAAAAGTGATTCTGAAAGAACAAATAAAAGATAAACATTTTTCCGGTTCAAATATGAAAACCGGAGAATTGGATTAGTAGCTGTGAATAGTTTTTAACTCGATTTTAAGACCAGAGGGGGGACTCTTCTCTGGTTTTTTATTGCAAAAATTTGTGAAATGAAGATTTATTTTTTTGTGTGTCTGCTACTGATCTGTTTATTAAAACATGATGCCAAGGCGCTGCAGCTGGCGGGGCAACCAGAGAAAGGTATAAAATTCGATATATTCTCTGAGATAGAAGAGGAATTAAAGTATAGTGACTTCCATGGCTTCACCTGTGCAGATTTTCTATTTCAGAGTAGAAGAGCTAAAATAGTAAAACCACATTTTGTAGCTAAAGGCAGACCCTGGATATGGAGAGCCCGGTTTTGGGGGCATGAACCACAAACAGATATTGCGCTCTTAAAAGAAGGCTTTCATGTCGTTTATTGTGATGTCTCCGAGTTATTTGGTAATAGAGAAGCAACCAGCATTTGGAATAACTTCTACAACTTTTTGAAAAAAAGAGGCCTTGCGAAGAAAGTTGTATTGGAGGGAATGAGCAGAGGTGGCGTATATATTTATAATTGGGCTGCAGAAAATCCTAAAAAAGTAGCTTGTGTATATGCGGATAATCCTGTTTTAGATTTGAAAAGCTGGCCCGGAGGTATGGGGAAAGGTCCCGGGAGTCGAAAGGAATGGAATACATTTTTAAAAGATTATAACCTGACAACTGATCAGGAAATAAAAGATTTTAAAGGAAGTCCTATAGATAAGGTTCAGCAAATTGTAAAAGGAAGATACCCTATGCTGCATGTGTGCGGTTCTGAAGATGAAATTGTACCTATAACCGAGAATACATTCCCTTTCGCAGAACAGGTAAAAAAGGCAGGAGGCCATATTGAAATTATTATGAAACCTGGTGGAAAGCATCATCCACATAGTTTGAAGGATCCTGCACCAATTGTAGATTTTATATTGAAAGCTGTTAAATAAAATTATTGATGGAAGCTTATCACTATATGCGGGAACAATGAGATTCAAAATTGATTTTAAATTTC
Source organism: Pseudopedobacter sp. (assembly GCF_040392825.1). Classification (NCBI taxonomy): domain Bacteria; kingdom Pseudomonadati; phylum Bacteroidota; class Sphingobacteriia; order Sphingobacteriales; family Sphingobacteriaceae; genus Pseudopedobacter; species Pseudopedobacter sp. The sequence goes on along the minus strand of NZ_JBEBVH010000229.1, from coordinate 1,696 downwards.
GTTAATCAATACTCTAAAAGGACTGACTGGAGAGATGTTCGAGACAGGTTGCTTATAAAGACGGATGAAACTCGGATGAAAAACGGATTAAACAGGGATAAAATAGGGAAATCATCCCTCTTTAATCCCTATTTCAACTGTGTTTAACTGCTGTTTAATTTGTTCTTCTGTTGAATCGTTTCTATATCAGGTAATTATCTAACCTAAATAGATTGTGAGCATACGTAAAACATGCATTTAGAAACTCTTGTATCTAATTAAACCATTAATGCGGTAAGATACATGTTGGTTAACTCATTAAACATAGAAAACTCAACTTTATTTAATTCCAGCTTCTTTTCTTTGGGCCTCAAAAAGAGACTTTGGAACTAATCCACTTTGATTTTGACCTTCCCATTCACCGTCAGGCCTTCCTTCCAACCTCCCTCTAAGTTTATTACCTGTAACACCAATAGCATAGTTTTTTCCCGAAGCCCATGGATTTTGTACAGTAACCCCTCTTGCCTTACAATTCCATAACACCTGGGTCACACCAGCCCAGCCATGTCCACTTCCCCAATTTCCTCTATCCTGGATATTTATTTCACCATCTGTAGTAATGTTATCGTATAAAGTTCCAACCGCCCACCGGTGATGTGGACCAATATCAGAATGTGTTTTAGATGATTTGCAATTATAGAAAACATTTGGTCCCAGTACTTTAGCCCCGGTCACATAATCATGTCTACCTTCTGTAGTCTCTAAATTCATGAAAAGATTTTGTTGTCCATTATTGTTGAAAGAATACCTGCGACCACCGGTGATAACAGAAATTGCATCAAAACATTTAGAGTCTAATACAGTGATGTTTTTTGCTCCCTGGCTTAGGCTTACACAAGAATATCCAAAATGTCTGGAAGTTAAATTTCTTGCCCATCCATCTTCGATATGATTAAAACCTACGGCAACCCATCCATGATCTTCATCAGTATCGCTGGTATAATCAGAATCGAATAAAATATGCTCTATACCAACCTCTGTAATTCTTCCGCTATAAGTGTATTTAAATATTTCTCCACCACCGTATTTTTTATCTAAAGCCATCATTACCGGATTATCAATGAAAATAGTGTTGCCTTCTATTGCTGTAATCTTACGTTCAAAAGATAGATTATATTCTTTGGCTTGCCATTGTTTAGTCCCTTGTCTTTCAATCATTTTATCCATCTGAATATCCTTTATCCATTCGGTAGTTCCCGGTCTAAAAAGGATAATCTTATCACCCGCTTTATATCCCGAAGCATCATTTACCTCAAAAGACATTGCGCCTGTAGGTACGTATGTATTTGTAATAGCTTGTCTTGTATTTTGTATTTCGGTAATTTTACCTTTCCCGGCTACTGCAATCAAGGTTCTTTGTCCTTTTCCAGAAGCAACCAAAATTGTACCTTTATCATAATCTCCCTCACCACGCAGAACAATACCGTCTGTATTAACATTTAAAGTGCCCGAAATCAAATATTTGCCTTTTTCTATAAGAATAGCACCCCTGAAACCATCTTTGTCTTTAGGTAGGGCTGAGACCTCGTCAATTGCTTTTTGTAAAGTTTCCAGGGCATCACCAGTTACTGGTTTTACTGTTTTTACAACTTTTACATTCGGAATTGCCTTTACACCATGATGATATCCTACTTTGCTGAAGTCTGGAATTATATTT
>NZ_JBEBVH010000228.1:0-6689 GCF_040392825.1 Pseudopedobacter sp. | reverse complement strand
GCAGCCGGGAGTTTTTGGCTACTTTTTGCGGAAAAAGTAGCTTGAGCTGGGCCGCTCAAGAGGCCTTTAAATAATAGTAAGAATAACTGATGAGCAGAAAATACAAATTCCATGAACAGGACGAACTCTATTTCGTCACGTTTGCCGTTGTTAACTGGATAGACCTGTTTATAAGAAACGAGTATAAACGGGTAATGCTGGACAGTTGGAAATATTGTATAGATAATAAAGGTTTGGAAGTATACGGATGGTGCATTATGACGAGCCATATTCACATGCTGATAGGAACAAATAAAGACAGGTTAGAAAACGTTATGCGGGATATGAAGAGGCATACATCAGAGCGGTTGAGACAAGAGATAAGAAACCATCCACAGGAGAGTAGGCGGGAGTGCCTGCCAGCCGCAAGCAGGGCTGTTGTGGCTAATGGAAAGAGCAGGTAAAAAGAACAGTAACAATATAAATTTTTCTTTATGAGACAAGACAACCAGCCCATACAATTAAAAGAAGAAAGGCAGGCACATGAATGTTTGGATTATATCCACAACAATCCTGTAACGGCAGGCATTGTGGAAAAAGCAGAGGATTATCTATACAGTAGTGCAAAAGACTATTTTGGAATGAAAGGTATGTTGCCATTGATTTTGTAGAAGCGTTAACGGTATGATAGAGGTTACGAAAGGGTTTGCTAATGAAGGCACAAGTAATCAGCCGCACGTGGCTAATGCTTCATACTTGCGCTAGAGACATTATTTAGCATGATCTAACATCAGCTTATACCCTTGAAAGCACTGTCTCAATCATTTTATTGATAACCTGTTGAGGGTTAGAAGCAAATTTCCCTTTTAATCTGTCGGCAACAATAGCATTAACAGAAACAGCTTTATGTCCGAGTGTATTTGCCAGCGCATAAATTCCGGCCGTTTCCATTTCTATATTGGTTATCACATGGTTTTCGAATTCGTACCGTTTTAATTTTTCCATCAGTTGAGGTAAACTTCCCTTGGCCCGTACATTTCTGCCTTGTGGAGCATAAAAACCGGGTGCGCTAACTGTAATCCCTTTTTCCAGATCGAAACATAATTTATCCAGTAACTTTCCGTTACAAGCTGTTATATAGGGAATTAAATCTTCATTTTCGAAGTAATTATTCAGGTTGTTTTCCAGTAGTAATTCATCTCCGGTTAGCTTTCTATGATAGAAATTCATCAGCGAATCAAGTCCCAGGCCATGTGTAGAAGCCAGGATAGTTCCAACAGGAACATCTTCCCGGATACTTCCCGATGTCCCCAGTCTGATAATGTTCAGGGAAGTCAGCTCGTCTTTAACGATTCGTTTATGTAGATCTATATTCACCAGGGCATCCAGTTCATTCAGCACAATATCAATATTATCTGTACCTATACCTGTTGAAATAACAGAGACTCTTTGTCCTCTCAGCACTCCGGTATGTGTAACAAATTCACGTTTAGATTTTCTCAGTTCAACAGAATCAAAATGTTTGCTTACTTCTTTAACTCTTTCCGGATCGCCAACGGTAAAGATTGTATTCCCAATATCTTCCGGAAGAAGATTTAAATGGTAAACACTTCCGTCAGGATTTAATATCAGGTCTGTTTCGGAGATCTTATTCATTTTATTTTATATTGTTTTCAGGTATTTTGTTTGTACACCTTCTATTTTCTCTATTTTTCCCAGCACTTTATTCAATTCAGACTTGCGAATGGCTATCTCCATAGCACATTGTAAATCAAACGACTGATTGCTGGGGCTTAACTCTTCTTCCTTGATAACCCGCATAACATCGTTCATCTGCAAATAATCAAAAGACAGTAAATAAATATCGTTAACTGTTTTTTCTATAATATCTGCATGAGCAAGTGCATCTTCTGTGGCCATCTTATACGCATTTATCAGGCCCGGAACTCCTAATAATATGCCGCCAAAATATCTTACCACTACAACCAGGATATTCGTTACATCTTTGGATAATAGTGTGTTGAGAATTGGTCGGCCCGCTGTTCCGGATGGTTCTCCGTCATCATTAATCCGGAAAACATTTCTGTCGGTGGTTAATCTCCATGCATAGCAATGATGCCTGGCTTTAGGATGCTCTTTTTTTAATTGAAAAACGATGTCCTTTACTTCGCTTTCGTCGGTAAGCGGGTAGGCGTAAGCGATAAACTTACTTCCCTTATCCCTAAAAACTCCCTCTGAAGCATTTTGAATGGTACGATAAGTGTCTTCAAATAACATCAGGCAAATGTAAGAATACAAATAGCTATTATAGCTAATGCAATACCTACTTTATTCAACATTGTGAGCTTTTCTTTAAACATTAAAAAGCCTACTAGCGAACCCGAGGCGATAACACCAATATCCATTGCCGAAAATACAATAGAAGGCCGGTCTGATTCTGTAGCCAGCGCTTTAATGTAGAAGTAGATTGACGCAAAATTAAAAAAGCCTAAAACGACACCGGCAAACAGCGCCTTTAACTGAAAATCTAATTTGCCATTTACTTTTAAATAAAGTAGCGTAAATATTCCCAGAACGGTAGCTATGGCAAATATATAAAACAGGGAAGTGGTAAAGCTAAGATTGGAGAACTGGGTAATCATATTGAAGAAAATATCCAAAACTCCGGTTCCAAAGAATACGATAAAAGGATACCAATAATTAATATTGTTAGCGGCAAATTTAGCTTTGGGAACCGAGAAGTAAATGGCAAGAAAACCGATAACCAGTCCGGATAACTTAAAAATGCTGAGCGATTCGTTAAAGATCATAAAAGCTGCCAGTACAGGAATAATGAGCGACAGCCTTTGTCCAATAGCTGTGATTACAATGCCTGATGTTTGGATGCTTTTACTGATAAAATAAAACAATGACAGCATCATAAAAGCCATAATGGAGAAAATGAGGAACTGGTTACCGCTAGGAGATTCTTCAAAACCAGGATTGAAAAGAAAATAGGATAGGATTAAAGCAGTAGGGTAGTTAAAAACAATAGCCTGAAAAGAATTGGTATAGTATCTTTTTAACAGCTTTAGGTTTATACTCACAATAACGCTACAGAAAATTGCTATAATTAAATAAGCCATATAAAGATTTAGTGTTTCAGAATGGTTAATGTGTCCAAACCTATTTTATCTGAACTGATCTGTGTTCCCCGAATTGCAGGAGCTTTAATTCCTCTTTCCCAATAATCTTCGGAAGTAAAAATACGGGCTTCGTCCCACAGGTCGTGTTTTATAAAAGACTCTAAGGTTGTTACGCCTCCTTCTATGATGACGGATTGTATATCCTGAAGATACAGTTGATATAAGATATATTGTGGTAAAAAATGATCGAAATCTTCAATTGCAATGTATTTATTTTTACCATCAATTTTAGTTTCGATGGCATTAAAAATAAATGTATCCTGACTATTATCTAATAAGTTCAAATGTGGTGGGAGTGCTAAATTTTTATCTATAACGGCTCTCCTGGGATTTCTTCCCTGTACTAATCTTACGTTTAATTGCGGATTGTCTATAATAGCTGTATTCTTGCCAATTAACAAACAATCTTCTTCTGCCCGCCATTTGTGCACCAGTAGTTTACTTTCTTTTCCGGTAATCCACCGCTGCTGATGATTCTCCGGAGCAAAAAAGCCGTTAGCCGTTTGTGCCCATTTTAGAATAACGTAGGGACGCTGTTTCTGCACACGGGTAAAAAATCGTCTGTTCAGTTCCAGGCATTCAGCCTCTAAAATGCCTGTGGTGACTTCTTTTCCAGCAAGTAACAACTTTTCTATACCTTTCCCATTAACAGAATCAAACGGATCTCTGGAACCTATAACTACTTTTGGAATCCCATGTTCTATAATTAAATCTGCACACGGTGGTGTTTTTCCGAAATGCGCACAAGGTTCTAAAGTAACATATAAAGTGGCTTTCTTTAACAGCTCGGCGGCATTCGGGAAATTATTCACAACATCCCTTATGGCATTAACCTCTGCATGAGCTTGTCCGTATTTTTCGTGATATCCTTCACCAATAATCTGTTCATTAAGTACTACAACAGCGCCGACCATAGGATTTGGACTAACATTTCCTGCACCAAGAAGAGCTAACTCTATAGCTCTTTTCATAAAAAGAGAGTCATTTACCACGAATCAAATTTAATCATTTGTGCTTATAATTTCTTTAATTTGCGCTTTTAGTTCTATTCATGCGACTTTCAGAAATTAAAGAAGAATTCAATAGGGTTCTTGCTGATTTATACGATCGGGGAGAAATAGATAGTCTTATCAGGTATCTTTTGGAAGATCTGCTGGGTATAAAAAACAGTTTGATAACAGAGATAGAAGATGCCAAAGGAGAAAGATTACTTTCGATATTACCCGATTTAGCAAAAGGAAAACCACCACAGCACATTATAGGTAAGGCAGATTTTTACGGACTAAAATTTATTGTAAATGAAGATGTATTGATACCACGCCCGGAAACTGAGGAACTGGTTCACGAGATTATCAAAAATCATAATAATCAAACTATTAGCATTTTAGATATAGGTACCGGAAGTGGCTGTATACCTGTTTCGCTGAAAAAAAATCTGGGAATGGCATCAGTAAGTACGATGGATATTTCTGAAAAGGCTTTGAAAGTAGCAAAGGAAAATGCAGAATTAAATAGGGTGGACATCAGTTTCTATCAGGATGATGCGCTGGATCTGAAACCGGAAAACTATCCTTTTTTTGATGTAATTGTAAGTAATCCGCCATATGTAACAGAACAGGAGAAACAGGAAATGCATAGAAATGTTCTGGATTATGAACCCCATCTGGCGCTTTTCGTAAGCAATGAGATGCCTTTGGTGTTTTATGATAAAATCTCTGATTTTGCATTGAAAAGGCTCAAAAGAAATGGTTTTCTTTATTTTGAGATCAATCAATATCTGGCATACGAGACTGAAGAATTACTTGCAGGTAAAGGCTTTAAGGTATTATTAATTAAAGATTTAAACAATAATTTCAGGATACTTAAGGCTCAGCTCCTTGGATGATATTGTGTAATGGTTTGCTTTAAAAAGTCTCTGTCTAAATGTGTGTAGATTTCTGTAGTGGTGATGCTTTCGTGTCCTAACATTTCCTGAACGGCTCTTAAATCTGCACCTCCTTCAATTAAATGTGTTGCGAAGGAATGCCGGAATGTATGCGGACTTATATTTTTTTTGATACCTACAGCTAATGCCAAATCTTTAATTATCATAAAAACCATTACTCTGGAAAGCTTACTGCCTCTTTTGTTTAAAAAAATAAAATCTTCGTTTCCTTTTTGTATCCTGAGTTGGTTTCTTACATGCTGAAGGTAAATTTCGAGGTGTTTTAATGCAGAAGAACCAATGGGCACAAGCCTTTCTTTATTTCCCTTTCCCGTGACTTTTATAAACTCCAGTTCTTTATACAGATCTGATAGCTTTAAGCTAATCAGCTCGCTTACGCGGAGACCGGAACTATATAAAATTTCGAGCATGGCTTTATTTCTGATATTTTCCGGTCGTGATAAATCCAGGCCGTCAAGCATCATATTGACCTCGTTCACAGACAGTACTTCTGGCAACTTTCTCCTGATTTTGGGGCTTTCCAGATTATCCGCAGGATCGTGTTTAATTAAGTCTTCCAATAATAAAAACTTATAAAATGATTTAATACCGCTTATAATCCGGGATTGTGTAGAAGCTATTAATCCGAATTCATTTATCCATTTAATAAAATCTCTTAAATCTTGTGTTGTAACTTTAAGCAAACTCTTGGGCTCTGTTTGCATAGACAGGAATTGCACCAGTTTATCTACATCATTTATGTAAGCATTTATTGAATTTTTAGACAGAGAACGTTCCAATTTCAAATACGTTTCAAATGCTTTTTTTTCTGCTGACCAATTCACTTTATCTTTTCGAAATTAAATGATAAGTTTGAGGTGATGAATATACAAATAATCAACGGACCAAATCTAAATTTATTAGGTAAAAGAGAACCTGGCATCTATGGAAGCGAAGGTTTCGAAAGCTATTTGGAAACTTTAAAATCAAAATATGCGGAAATTAATCTGCATTATTTTCAGAGTAATGTGGAAGGAGAGCTGATTAATAAACTACACGAAGTTGGTTTCAGCTTTGATGGTATTATTTTAAATGCTGGCGCCTATACACACACTTCCATAGCACTGACAGATGCAATTGCTGCAATACAGGTTCCCGTAATTGAGGTTCATATTTCTAATGTACATGCAAGGGAGTCTTTCAGACACCATAGCATGATAGCAGGAAATTGTAAAGGGGTTATTGCGGGATTTGGGTTAAAATCTTATGAGCTTGCCTTAACTTCATTTTTGTAATCGTTATTTTTTTTCGAATCAAATAAATATTTATATATTCGATTCGAAAATCAATTAAATAATGAAGAAAATTTTATTAGCTACAGCTTTTGCGCTCACAGTGAGCTTCGCAAATGCACAATTAAAGTATGGTTTAAAAGCGGGGGTAAACTTTGCAAACATGGACATTAGTAGCCAGGGCATGTCAATTTCACCTAAATCTCAAACTTCTTTTCATCTTACCGGGTTCGTAGATGTTGCTATCAGTGAGAAATTTTCTTTTCAGCCTGGATTATCTTTTCAAGGTAAGGGGTATAAAGTGGATGT
>NZ_JBEBVH010000227.1:0-6689 GCF_040392825.1 Pseudopedobacter sp. | reverse complement strand
GACCTACTGATTACAAGTCAGTTGCTCTACCAGCTGAGCTAAGGAGGCTTTTATAAATATTTTAAAGAACCTTTTTTCTTTCCCTTACAGCCGTACGCCTTGGGGACTGCAAAAGTACAAAAATTAGTATTCGCTCCAAATTTTTTTCAAAAAAAAATCGATGTTTTTTAAAACACCGATTCAAGTAATATTAAATCTATCTGATTTCTAACAATATAAATTAATTTATATCTTCTTCTTTTTTTGAAGACATCAACCGGCTTCGCGCTTTCAAACGAATCTTATACTTCCTAATCTGTCTTCTTAAACTTTCAACAGCTAAATCGGTAGCCTCCTCAAACGTCTTGCATTGCTCCTTTGCAAACAGAACATTACCTGGAATCATCAATTTTATCTCCGCTATTTTATTAGCGTCTGTCTGAACCCGGTCTATCTTCAAATAGACATCTCCGCTAATAATCTGATCAAAGATTAAATCCAGTTTGCTGGTTTTTTTCTGAATAAAAGCCAATAAATTTTCATTGGCATTGAAACGGATTGATTGAACTCCGATTTTCATGGGACCTCCTTTTTTAGGCTTTTGGATGAGCCTGTTTATAAATTGATTTAATTCGCTCTATTGAATTATGTGTATAAACTTGTGTGGCCGCTAAACTTGCATGACCTAAAAGCTCTTTTATAGCATTGATATCAGCTCCCGCGTTTAACAAAGCTGTAGCAAACGTATGTCGCAATACGTGTGGACTTTTTTTGCTCTTGGTGGTTATAAAAGACAAATATTTTTTCACTATTCGGTAGATAAATTCAGGATATGCCTTTAATCCTTTGTTAGTAACGATAAAGTTACCTTCTTTATTGTCAGGGAATTCATTTTTCTTTTCTATCAGATATTCCTTAATTGTTAATACCAAAGAATCTGGTATAGGAACTATCCGCTCTTTGTTTCCTTTCCCCAGAACTTTAACTTTCTTCTCCTGCAAATCTAAATCGCTCTCCATAACTCCCAACAATTCACTTAGCCGGACTCCGGTACAAAAAAGAAAGTCTAAAATGAGTCTATCTCTTTTCCCACCGAAATTATTTTCAAAATCATAATAATCTAACAGTGCATTTATCTTATCCGTCTCCAAAAATACAGGCAATTCTTTAGCCATCTTTGGTGCTATTATTTTTTGAGTCGGATTTTCTAAAATTAATTCCTCTGAAGACAAAAAAGAATACAAAGTCTTTAAAGCAGATATTTTTCGATTGACAGTTCTAGGAGAAATCTCCTTATCTATCATCTCCATAATCCAGCTTCTTATTTGCTGATGGGTTGCCGACAAAATATCGACCTCAAATAAATGTAAAAAGGATTGGTATTGGGCAATATCAGTCCTGTAAGACTGAATAGTATGAGCGGAATACTTTTTTTCGTAAGTGATATAATTAAAAAAACGCTCTAAAAACATAAAAAACTACTTGAATACCCACGAATGAATATACAAATAGTTTTCTATTATAGAAAATCTAATAAAATTAAATTTCTTGATTTAAAGATTGTTTATAGATAGCATTTTTAACCTGTGTTCTACGAGTAACAGATTTCTTTTCGAATGCCTGACGGCTACGAAGCTCTCTTAAAACACCAGTTTTTTCAAATTTCTTTTTGAAACGTTTAAGTGCTCTATCAATAGATTCGCCATCCTTAATGTTGATAATAATCATATGTTAAATACCACCCTTCTTTTTAAAATTTTGAGGTACAAAAGTAGTAATTTTATTTTATAGAACAAGAATTTTAAAGATTATTTATTCATACTCAGCAAGAACTATACAATTGGGACTCCATCGCTTAAGAATGTCCTTCCCATTTAAGAAACTTAGACCTATTAGAAAAGAAAATCCACAAATTTCTCCACCTAATTTACCAACCAACTTAGCAGCAGCATTAATTGTTCCTCCTGTAGCTAATAAATCATCATGAATTAATACTTTACTACCTTTTGCAAAGGCATCTTCATGAATTTCCAGGATTGCGCTACCGTACTCTAAATCATATTGCTCACAAACCGCCTTATAAGGTAATTTTCCTTGTTTTCTGATGGGGATAAAGGGTTTCTTCATTTTATTGGCCAATAACATTCCAAAAAGAAAACCTCTACTCTCCACACCTATTATAGCATCGATTTCCAAATGTTTAAACCTGTCTAAAAATGTTTCTATGATTTCACTGCATAGTTCCTGATCCTTTAGGATCGGAGTAATATCTTTAAACACTATTCCTTCTTTAGGAAAGTCTATTATATCCCTGACTACTTTTTTTATTTTTTGTTCAATCATCTAAATTTAAAATACGGACTAATTTTCCTTAATATATTATCATCTAGTAATGCAGCTTTCTTTAGTCCTTCCAGATTTTGATAGGGTCCATGCTGCTTCCTATATGCTAACAGTGCTTTTTTCTGTCGATAATTTAAATATGGAAAACCATTAAATTCTTTAATATCTATTCTATTAATATCAACAAACTTTACATTTTGTGTATCAATATTGATTTGCTTGCTAATTTCATGAAATTTCAGTGAATCTATACCGTAAATTTCTTTTAATTGTTCTTTTTGTACAAAACCGCCCAATCTGTCTCTGTAACGGATTATTCTGGATGCAAAAACAGGCCCTATACCTTTTATTAATTGGACATTTATAGAATCTGCGCTATTAATATCAATCTGAATATCCTCCATTAGAACTTTCTTTGATTTAATCTCAGTAAAGTTTTTGGTAGACCTGGAAGGGATATCAATATAAGGTTCCAGAATAACATATTGTTTGGCAGATATTACAAACATTTTTTTCAAATCTTCATTTTTATAAAACTTGCCACCTTTAGCTTCATATTTTTTTATAGATGCTGCTTGTTTTGAGGTAAGTCCTAATTTTATCCAGTCATCTATAGAAAGTCCATTGGGATTGAAACGGAACAGCTTTATTTCTCGCAAATTTATGTCTTCATTATCATTAACTGGAGACTTAAAAGATATAATGCTATCCATATGAGGTTTAATTTCTGTTATCGAAAACTCTAATGGCGAATAAATAAAACGTTCATAAATATAGGGAAGAGAATAAATCAAAATAAATAATAAAAACACCACAACCATACCACGTAATTCCCTTCTGGAAACATTAAAATGAGCTTTTATTTTATTAATCATGAATCAATTTCATAAAAACAGTTCAATATTGGCTTATTAGTAAATATAATTATTTAAATTCATAATATACATTTTGCATCTTCGCATATCAGTAGCTACGTTTTGAATAGAAAGCATGAAGATTATTACTACGGAAGAATTTGCAGAAGCAACTAAACTGGATAAGTTGCGGATGCCCGGTTTAGCATCATTACTAATGGAAATAATGAAGATTAATGATGTGAATAGAACCTTTGAAAAAGCAATGTCTTATGAAGGCATTGATTTCGTTGATGAAATACTAAGATTACTAGGTGCCAAAATAGAGATCTCTGAAAGCGATCTAAAGAATATACCTGCTTCAGGCGCATTTATTGCTTTAGCTAACCACCCCTATGGAGGTATAGAAGGCCTAATGCTGATAAAAATTTTATGTTCTGTTAGGCCCGAAGCCAAAGTTATGGCAAATTTCCTCTTAAAAAAAATACCTAATCTGAGTGAGTTCTTTGTTGCTGTGAACCCGTTCGAAAATATAGAACATTCTTCAAGTATAAGCGGAATAAAAACTTCATTATCATTATTAAATAATGGCACTCCTCTGGGTATTTTTCCTGCAGGTGAAGTGTCTACTTTTAGAATAAGTCAACAGCAAGTTACAGACAAACAATGGCATCCTGTTGTTGGAAAGATTATAGCAAAATCAAAAAAACCAATTGTACCTATATATTTCCATGGGAATAACGGTTTACTATTTAATATACTTTCATTAATCCATCCTACATTAAGAACAGCCAAACTTCCTTCAGAACTTTTTAATAAAAATGGGCATACTATAAAAGTACGTATTGGAAAGCCTATTTATTTCGAAGACATTCCGAATTCCGGAAATCCTAATGACATATTAAATTATGTTAGAGCAAAGACCTATGCCTTGGGTGCTAGCTTGGAAAACGAACGAAGAATTTTCAATCCCGGTAATCTTTTCAAAGTGAGTAAAAAGCCTCAGGAAATAATCCCGGAAATCAAGAAAGAAATATTGAAACAGGAAGTTTCCAATTTGGAAAAGTACAGGGTATGGATAGAAAAGGATTACGAGGTATATATTACCCCAACCAATAATATTCCTAATATTATAAAAGAAATTGGCAGGCTCCGTGAAATTACTTTCCGGGAAGTTGGCGAAGGAACCAATAAAAGCATTGATTTAGATAAATATGACATCTATTACCATCATCTATTTATTTGGGATAAAGAAAGAGAAACAATAGTGGGTGCTTACAGGATTGGAAAAGGAGATGAAATATTTTACAGTTATGGAAAGAAAGGTTTCTATACAGCAGAACTATTTAAAATAAAGGCTCCTTTTCATAATATTTTAAAGAAAAGCCTGGAACTGGGTCGGTCATGGATAAGAAAAGAATACCAACAAAAGCCTTTACCTCTATTTTTATTATGGAAAGGGATATTGAAGTATGTTATAGACAATCCCCAGTATCGATATCTTATAGGTCCCGTATCTATCAGTAACTCTTTTAGCACATTTTCGAAATCTCTAATGGTTAATTTTATTTATCAGAATCATTTTGATAAAGAAATGGCAGAATGGGTTAAGCCTCGTAAACAATTTAAAATAGATTTCTCTAAGATAGATATCGAAACATTAACCGCTGGCCACAGTTCATTAAAAAACTTAGATAGTTTAATTGCAGAAATTGAAACCAATCATGTGAAAGTACCAGTATTACTTCGTCAATATATAGGACTAAACGCTAAAATAATCTGCTTTAATATCGATCCAAAATTTTCAGATAGTCTGGATGGCTTCTTAGTTTTAGATTTACATAATGTACCTCAGGATATGATTGGTAAACTTTCTAAAAACTTATAAATAGAAAAGGCTACTTAAGAAAGTAGCCTTTTCTATTTATAATAAAGTACATTTTATATTGTACCTAAGCATGTATCCAGCTAAATTTATATTCAAGATTAGGTATTTTAATTCTTTCTGCTACTCTTATAAGCCTATCGGGTAAAGCCATTAAATAATCCCTTGCCTTTTCTCCAGCTCCATTTAAACCTGTAATATTAGCTATATTCCAATCTCTATTAAGCTCCTCTAGAATTTCTACATAATCAACTGCTGTATAAACCCCTAATCTTTGAGCTGCATCAGTAAAATGTCCAAAAGTTTCACCCATTTTAAGCCCTATTTCTCTTAAAAAATGTGCAGGCATAACAATCTTTTTACGCATCATATCCTCAAAAGCCAACATTACTTCGCTCGGGTCAACCTCCATAGCTTTACTAATAAAAGACTTGTATGCTTTAGCATGTCTGGCCTCATCCGATGCAATAACACCGCACATTTTAGATAATAACTTATCTCCAGCTTGCTTAGCCAAACTGGCTACTCTTCTATGAGAAACATTTGTAGCTAATTCCTGAAAAGAAGTATATATAAAATTTCTATAAGGGTCAGAACCTGTTCCAATATCAAATCCATCCTGTATTAGATACTGTGTAGAGATTTCCATAGCTCTCATGTTAATTCTACCCGACAGATAAAGATATTTATTCAAAAGATCTCCATGTCGGTTCTCTTCGGCAGTCCATGCTCTTACCCATCTCATCCATCCTCCCTGCTCACTTTTGGACACATCATCTACCATAGTTAGCCAAGATTCATATGTAGGAAGAGCTTCTTCTGTGATAGTATCGCCTATCAAAACAGCTAATAAATCGTAAGAAAGCTCTCTTGTACTTCCTTGCAACTCCTTAACCTCATCAAAAAAAGTATCTTTGCTAGCATCAGGCAAAAAATCAGCAGGTTGCCACATCTCTTCAACGGGCTTAAGGTAATCTGCCATTTCACCTAACATAAAAGGCTCCAGATATGTCATTACCTCTTTTCTAGAACCTACAGATAAATCATGCATAAAAAATAAAATATATTAACAAATATAAAGATAAAACGGCACTTATTAGTTGCTTAGTACAAATAAATTATACTTTTGTCTTTATCAATTGAGTTTGACCTAAAATAAGTTTTTATCAATATCTGGTTCTCGTTTTAATATATAGCAAATCGCATTAATAACTCTATTCAAACACCAATAAGTAAAAGCGATTATAGCGGTACCAATAAAAACAATCAAGATTACGAATATATGTCATTTGACTTAGTTATTTAACAGCTTTCCATCAAGGTACCGGTAGACTCAAGTAAAGTTCACTGAATGATATCCCACTTAACCATCCAGGGCCTGGAATCCCAAAGATCCAGGGTTTGGTATTCACACAAGACCTGATAGGCATCCTGCTTTAGGTTAACCTCATGCTTGATGTGGTATGTATGGTTTAAGCCGTAAGGGCGAAGGGAAGGAAGGACCTGCGCGGTGCCTGTTGCTGTTATTGTTGTTGCTGTTGCTGTTGTGCTGTTGCTGTTGTGCTGTTGCTGTTTTAGCCGGGGGCCACAAATGCAAAAGGCCCTGAGCGTTCTGCCCAGGGCCCTGC
>NZ_JBEBVH010000226.1:0-6693 GCF_040392825.1 Pseudopedobacter sp. | reverse complement strand
TTTCGGTTACAGAGTAGGAAATTATTCTATTGATGCTGCTGTAATGCTATATGATACCAAAGATGGTTATAGTTCATACACTTTAGGTGGCGGCAATGAACCCTATGCAGATATTACTAAAAATATTACCAGAGTTTCCTTAACCTTTGGAGCAAGATTTTAATAAAAAGAATTACATTACAAAGGGTGCAAAGAACATAAAGAGAAATTATCTTCGTGTTTTTTGTACCCTTTGCGATTATACCCTTACTCTGTTTTCATGACAACTTCAATCTTCAAAAACTCCATCAAGATTTAACCTGAAACCAGGTAAAACATCAGAAGTTATTTCTTCACTTAAGGTAAACAGACGGGATGGCCTATATTTCCCCTCATCATTCAAAGTATACTTCAGGAAAGTCTTTTCCGAAGAGCTTATAACCCAGTATTCCCTCACACCAAACTCTTCATATATTTTGTATTTATTTAGCAGCTCTTTTTTATTATTTCCAGGTGAAAGTATCTCCACAACAATATCAGGAGCACCTATACAACCCTTATCATCTAATTTAGACAAATCGCATATTACACATATATCGGGTTGTAATACGGTATAAATATCTTTATCAGCTTTACTATTTACAGGAAAGCGGACATCAAAAGGAGCAGCGTAAACTTTACAGGGTTTATTTCTCAGATAAAGTGAAAGCTCTACGAAAATTTTTCCTGAAACTTGCTGATGAAGCCTTGAAGGTGCAGGGCTCATTTTGAATATTTTCCCCTTTAATAGCTCTACCCTATCGCTAAAAAACCAATTTAAATAATTAGAATAATTATAAGTCAACGATAAGTCCAGGTCCTCTAACTTTTCTATTGGACCTTCCTCCAAAGTATTATATGGTCTGGTTTGTTTCATTATTTATTTTAAGTTATTTACACTAATTTTTTTTAGCACATATCTCCAACAAATATAGTAACATCTTAATAAACAACCAATAACACAACTAACTTTTTTAGCAAAAAAAAAAAAAAAACCTTTCCAACTTTATTGGAAAGGCTCTTATTAAAAATATAATGATTTATTTGCTACCATTGTATGCCCGAAGCATCCAGCTGGTTTTTTCCTGAAATTTCACAAATCCAGTAATCATATCTGCGGTACCTTCATCGTTTACATTTTCTGAAGCCATTTCTATAATTTCTCTTTCAAGATCTATTAATACTTTATAATCTTCCAGGATAGCCTCTACCATCTTGTTCGGAGCCAGCCCCTCTGTATTAATCTCTTTAATTTTTGACACCTTAATATAATTTGCATAAGTGCTATGCGGAGACTTGCCTAAAGTAAGTACTCGCTCCGCCAACTCGTCTATCGTTAATTGAGCATTGTTATATAATTCCTCAAACTTAAGATGCAATGTAAAGAAATCATTTCCCCTTACATTCCAATGGCATCCACGTAATTTTTGATAATGTATCTGATAATTTGCTAAAAGATCATTTAACAAATCTACAAGTTCTACAACCTCTTTGTCGTCAAGTCCTATTTTATTTGTTGCCATATTTTTTATGAATTTAGTCTTTTAACTATAACATTGTAGTTCTCTATTTTGTTTACAACAATTGGAACACCACTATCAATAAAGCCATCATTAGAAACAGCATCATACCATACTCCATCAATATCTATTTTACCGGACGGCCTTAACGCAGTTTTTGCAAACCCCTGCTTCCCAATCAATTCCAAAGATGGTTTATTAACTTGATATCCTTGTCCCGCTCTCTGCTCATCCTCCAATACCAATCTCTTAAATACCCGCGACTTCAAAATATTACCACCAAAAATCACCGATAAAGTGATTGATGCTATTATAGATATAATTACTAGCAAAAATGCATTCACAAGTCTTTCTCCCGATGTTATATTAAAATCAAAAAAATCATTTATTACCAGACTTAAGGCCAAGCCGCTAATAACAAATATGATTCCCAATATACCGAAAATACCAAAGCCCGGTATGAGAAAAATTTCCAGAATCAAGAATATGACACCAAGAACAAAAAGCACTATTTCCCAATTAGCAGCCAGGCCTTCCAGGTAAAGCGGAGCAAAAAATAACAGGGCAGCAATAACAGAGACAATTAATGCAAAACCCACTCCCGGAGTTTGCAATTCAAAATATAAACCTCCAATAATTAGCAGTATTAATATTCCACTTATCGCAGGAGTAAGTAAAATCCCGATTATTCTATCTAACAAGGTAGGTACAAATACCTCCACAGATGGTTGTTGTATACCCTCTTTTTCAAAAATCTCCTTAATAGAATTAGCTTCTCCATCGCAAAACTGGTGCGCTATAGCTTCCGATGTGGTAAAGGTAAGCACTTTTCCCTTTGGCTTAACGTTTGGAATATCCAGATCTGGGTCTACAAATCCTTCAGCGATTTTTGGATTCCGGCCCTTACTTTCGGCTGTTGTTCGCATTAAACCCCGCATATACGACTGGTATTTTTCGGGAAGAACTTCGCCATTTCCACTTACCACACTCGCTGCTCCAATGCTGGCACCTTTATGCATATATATTCTATCGCAGGCAATAGAAATTAAAGCCCCTGCAGAAGCTGCATTATTGTTTATGTATACAATGGTTTTTAATTCCGTATTCAACAAAGCTGTTCTTATAGAATCTGCATAATCTAACATACCACCAAAAGTATTCAGATCTATTAATAAAATTTCAGCATTATCTGTCTTGGCATTTTCGATAGCCTTTTTTGTTATCCTCCAGGTAGCCGGATTAATTTCGTCCTTTATCTCGAATTGATAGATTTTTGTCTGTGCTCTTAACGAAAGTTGTAACAATAAAAAGCAAATCAAGTATAATATCTTTTTCATGTGTAGTTTTTATTTTTTAATGTCAAATGCCTGTTTGTAAACAAACATCAAACCTTTGATGATAAAAATAAACATTCTTCTTATGGATTTTAATGTTTATTTCATCATGTTTGGTTTCATATTTTATATTTTTGAAGCATATGCCCCATAAAGATACATTTAAGCTGTTACTCTCTGAAAAAGTAAAGGGAATTATATGGAAAATTGTTCTGGACGACATGGAGCAAATTTTACTTGTAGAGAGTCGTACCGAACAAAAAGAAGTTTATTTCTATGCCTTTGATCTTAAAAGCAACCGTTTTCTGATGAAAGAAAAAACCTTTGAGGAAAAATGGCTTATTGGCATTTCAGGCATCCATAAAGGAATTGCTTATTTCTACGCTTTCGAGAATGAATTTAGTCCCGGTAGAAAAGGCATTATAGCTTTGAATTTATACACTCAACAAATAGCTTGGGAAAACTATAACTATGTTTTAGAGCGTATTTCTAAAGATGGAATACTAGCTTATAATGCAAAAATACAACCTAAGCGATTCGAATTACTGGATGCTGAAACAGGATTGTTACTTAAAAATGTCAGGCAAGAAGAAATTTATGAATATCCGATGGTTAACAACGCCATTAAAATTCCAGAATCTCATTTTGAAGACGAGATTACCAATAATTTTCAAAAGCTAACAATCAACGATTTAACCGTCAAAGCCAGCTACTTAAAAACAAATAACTCTGTAAATCATATTTTGGAGATCTTCAAAGAAGGTAATTTAATTTTTACCGATTATCTTTTTACAGATATACAAAAAGTCGCTCCGGATACGTTCTTTGTATGGTTTAACAAACTAGTTTACATCAGAGACAAATCAGAAATTGTCGTTTATTTATTATAATTGTAAAGTTTTTACAGATAAGATTTTATAAATGAAGCTTAAAAACATTCTAATATTTACATTTTCTATATTATCATATGCCGCATCGGCTTCGTCACTAAAAGACTCTATTGGCATAGAAAATCTATCAGGAAAAAAGATTATCCTTCACAAGATAGAACCAAAAGAAACGTATTACTCAATCTCCAGAAAATACAATATTCCGCCCAGGAAAATAATGGATTTTAACAACAATATTTCCCTGGGAATTGGTGCTGTTATTAAAATTCCGACCGAACAGGACTTTTCCACTACTAAACCTCCTGTAGTTTTCGGCAATAAATCAAATGCTGGCAGAGCAACACAACAAGAATCTGCAAAAACAGGGAGTAAACAGGAAACTACTCACGTTGTACAAGCTAAAGAGACCCTATATGGAATTGCCAGCAAATACAATATGCGTGTTGATGATTTAAAATTATTAAATAATCTTACAGGAAATAATCTTAGTGTTGGACAAACACTAAAAGTACTGGTAAACGAGTCTGTTAGTCTTAAACCAGAAGTCGTAACTAACAGCCAGGGCAAGCCAGAAATTGTTAAAAACACTCCTCCGGTACAGGAAACACCTAACCGAATCAGATATATTGATTCTACAGACTCGGGAGACAATATCAATATACAAAGGAACAGATATGGTATTACAGAAAAGAACGAGAAAGGTGTTGCCGTTTATATTAATGATGAAAACCTGGGAAATACAAAAAGCTACGCATTGCACAGTATTGCTCCCATTGGAACAATAGTTAAAATCACAAATCCAATGACCAACAGAAGTGTTTTTGCAAAAGTAGTTGGAAAATATACCGAAAATGAAACCACAAAAGATGTCATCATAGTGATCAACAAAGCCGTTGCAGATGCTTTGGGAGCTTTAGATAAAAGATTCTTAGTAAATATCACCTACGGCTTACCGAATGACAGATAAGCCTTATATCGTAGGCGTTGCAGGTGGAAGCGGTTCAGGTAAAACATTTTTCCTAAATTGCTTCCTCAATCATTTTTCTTCAGATGAAGTGTGCCTGATTTCTCAGGACGATTATTATTTCCGTGTTGGAGGAAATATGACTGCCGAAGAAAATAAACTTTATAATTTTGATCTTCCTTCGTGTATTGATGTGGAGAAGTTTGAACAGGATATTTATAAACTGATGCATTACGAAACAGTTTATATGGAAGAATACACTTTCAACAATAGCAACTGGAAACCAAAGATTTTAGAAAATAAACCGGCACCTATCCTCATTATAGAAGGATTATTTATTTATCATTACGAGAATATTACCCCCCTGTTTGATTATAAAATATTTATTGACGCACAAACTGAAATAGCGTTGGAAAGACGCTTAAGCAGAGATTTAATTGAAAGAGGTTATTCCGAAGAAGATATTTTATATAAATGGCATAATCATGTAATGCCTTCTTATGAACAATATTTATTACCGCACAGACCGCTATGTGATATTGTAATAGATAACTCTGTCAACGAAATTTCAAATATTTTAAAAGTTACAGATGCTATATCAAGCGACATAAGAGCAAGATTAAAAGTGGATAAATAAAATTATTCATCCACTTTTTCTTTTTTATTTTTAAACTTACCCCATTTTTTATTGTTGGACTTCCTTTTAAAATTGGTCTTACTCTTTTTCTTCGCAGGGGCATATATTGGCGCCTCTCCCAGTTCTTCTGGTAAAGCTAATTTTTCTATTTCCCTTTCTATAAGCAACTCTATACGCTGAAATTTGTATTGGTCCTTATCATTTATAAAAGTTATGGCAGTCCCGGTTGTTTCTGCCCGGGCAGTTCTGCCTATTCTATGGATATAATCTTCGGGGTCTGGTGGCACATCAAAATTAACCACCAGATCAATTCCCACGACATCTATTCCCCTGGAAATAACATCTGTACCTACCAGAACAGGCAATTGCCCACCTTTAAACTGGTTAAGTAAACTCTCGCGTTGACTTTGTTCCAAATCGGAGTGAAATGCCTCTGATTTTATTCCACGTTTATTTAATTCGTTATTTATAGCTTTTACAGTTTCTTTTTTCGAAGCGAATATGATAATGCTCTTGAAACCTCCGTTTTTCAGAATAGAAATTAACAGTTTACCTTTCTGAGCATCAAAAGCCATATAAGCCAGCTGGTTAATTCCTTCAGACGGTTTAGAAATGGCTATGTTTACCTCTGCAGGTTGTTTTAATATTTTCTTTGCCAATCCTCTTATCTTAGAGGGCATTGTAGCAGAAAACAACAAATTTTGCCTTCTTTGGGGTAAATAACTGATAATTCGTACTATATCATCATAAAACCCCATATCCAACATTCTATCCGCTTCATCCAGAATCAGATGCTCCAGATGATCAAATTTGATTTTTCCCGACGTCAAATGTGCTATTATTCTTCCAGGGGTAGCTATAATTATATTTACACCTTCTCTTAAAGATCTTTTCTGCTGTTCATAATCAATGCCGTCTCCTCCTCCGTAAACCGCTATAGAAGTGGCCTGAGTAAAGTAAGCCAACCCCATAATCTGTTGATCTATTTGCAGAGCAAGCTCTCTCGTGGGTACAAGAATAAGCGTATTAATTTTTTCGGTCTGCTTTTGATAAATCTTATTTAAAACAGGTAGAAGATAAGAAGCTGTTTTTCCGGTACCCGTTTGGGCACATGCTATAATATCTTTATTCTGCAGAACAAGTGGTATGGTTTGCTCCTGAATTGGAGTTGCTTTTGAAAAGCCCATGCTGTCTAATCCTTCCTGCAGCTCTGGTACAAAATTAAATTCTTCGAAACTCAATATAGTTTGATGTGTTGATAATCAGATGTAAAATTAGATATATCTTTATACATACCAATTTAATAGTGAATTTTTTTAATAAAAACATG
>NZ_JBEBVH010000225.1:0-6705 GCF_040392825.1 Pseudopedobacter sp. | reverse complement strand
AAGACAAATTCGAGACAGCTTCGTACTTGCTCCAGGGTTTCTTCGAGATTCCTTCGACTGCGCTTCGGCAAGCGCCGAACGTTCCTCGAACCTTTATCGAAGATTCATCGAGCAGTACTCGAAGAAGGGACGGAGCAAGTACGAACCAAGCGCGAACCAAGTCCGGCACATGACGGACTTTTGCGGACTCTTACGGAGTTTTGTGGACTTTTATAGACTTTGGAAACAGGAAAATAATTTAACAAGAATTGTGTTGTTGGGAAGAGAGTCTAATTTAAGTATTCTAAAGCGAAAGTAAAAGTCAAATGGTGCTTTCTAAAAGGGAACAAGTATTGTAATCTACATTCACGAGCGTTATTTGTGTAATGTTGCTGTGGGATGATATTTTTACACTCCTTTCCCTTCGTTAAGACGGAAGGGGGAAGGAGTATTGTGTTTGCCGGTTCATTTTGTTGCTTGCTCAGATTGTGTTATTTCCGTCCGCTCTTCCCAAATACAAGCTAAATGAACAATTGTTCTTACAGCAGCTTCCATGTCCTGAATGCTAACCCATTCCTGTTTACTGTGAAAGGCATGTTCTCCGGCAAAGATATTAGGACAAGGTAATCCCATGAAAGATAACCTGGAACCATCGGTACCGCCTCGTATACTTTGTGGCTTTGGAGTTAAACCAGCTCTTCTTATGGCTTCTAAAGCATATTCACTTACTTCCGGGTGCTGAGCAATCACCTTTTTCATATTTCTGTATTGTTCCTTAACAACAAACTCTGCTTTTGCTTCCGGGTAATGCTTAAGAATGCGATTTGTAATTGCTTTAATTTCCTCCTCATGTTTAATAAGCAATGTGTCTTCAAAATCCCTGATTATAAAACTTATTATAGCTTTTTCGACTTCACCCTCAATTCTGGTTGGATGGATAAAACCTTGTTTTTTGTCTGTTGACTCAGGAGAAAGCCGATCTTTTGGTAATGCAGCGACAATTTCGCCAGCAATTTTAATAGCATTTGCCATCTTTCCTTTAGCAAAGCCGGGGTGTGCGCTTATACCATGAATAATTACTTCCATGCCGTCAGCAGAAAAGGTTTCATCTTCATAAGAGCCTAATGTTTCACCATCGACAGTATAGCCAAACCTTGCATCTAGTTTATGAAGATCTACCTTATCTACGCCCCGTCCAATTTCTTCATCAGGTGTAAACAAGATTTTTATATTGCCATGTTTTATTTGTGGGTTATTGACAAAATAGTGGGCCGCATCCATAATCTCGGCCACTCCCGCTTTATTATCAGCTCCAAGAAGCGTAGTCCCGCTTGCCGTAATTATGTCGTTTCCAATCTGCTCTTTAAGGTCCGGGTGTTCAGCCAGTTTTATAATTACGGATGTATCATCAGGAAGAATAATATCTTCTCCCTGATAGTTTTTATGGATAATTGGCTTAACATTAGCGCCGCTACAATCTGGAGAAGTATCCATGTGTGAACAAAAACATATTGTCGGTACATTTTTATCTGAATTAGAAGGAATCGTTGCATAGACATAACCATGCTCGTCTATTTCTGCGTCTTTAACACCTATCTCTAATAACTCTTTTGCTAATAGTTTTCCTAAATTTTTTTGTTTTTCTGTAGAAGGAACAGTAGCAGATAACGGGTCTGATTGTGTGTCTATCTGAACGTATTTTAAAAAGCGCTGAGTAACAGTGTGTTTTATGTTCATTTTGAAGAAATTACATTTTGATAAAAGAAAATTTTAAGATATTTTTAGCCAGCTTTTCTGGTAGAAAGATCTAATCTACAAAGATGGCTATTTACTTATTAAATTTTGTAATTTGAAAAGAACGCTTACTCTTATTGTTACGTTTTTTATTGGTGCTGCTAATGTCCTGGCCCAATCTCAGTTTTATAATATAGCGATTGGTGTAAACGCCGGATTGACAACTGCGTTTACGGGCTTGAATTATGACGAAGGTCTGGCAGCATTTAACAGTAACAAAAAGAGCCTGATGATAAACAAAGCTCCTTCTTTCGGTGTTTCCCTGGATTATTATTTTACGCCTTTTTTAAATGCGGGAGTTGAATATAACATCAATCAGTTGAAGGATGGGCCCGATAAGCATAACAGACAGTTTACCTCTGATTTTAGTACGATAGAGCTAAGAGCTGGTGTGGCATTGGGGCAATTTGTGGATTACAGGTATAATGATATACTTTATCTTCTGAGGGGATTAAACTTATCAATAGGTTATGGTATTCTTAGTGGTAAAAATAAGGTAAAACCGTTCATCCCAAATATAACTGTTGATAAGGGAGGGATTGATAAAACAAGCGACCTGAATATTCCCGAAAGCGAAAGAAAAATTTATAACCCTGCGGGATATAGGCAACATGCCGGAGATATAGGAAAGGAGAAATTGGAGAATGTGAGTGTAATACCTATTACCATAGGTTATAACCATGTTTTTTATAACCAGTATGATGAACAAAAAGTATTGTTAGGGGTTAATTTGAAAACTGTGTTTACCAGCTCTGACGATATTGATGGTTTTAATGATGATCCAAAGGTTTACAATAACAAAGCTAAAGATATGTACAGTGTCTTTGGAATCTCTCTTAAATATATGTTCGGTACCAGATCGTTGTACTATTAAGCCTTAGTGTATGGATGTGGAACTAATCAGAGAATACTGTATAGCAAAACAGGGAGTAACTGAAGGGTTTCCTTTTGATACGGAAACGCTGGTTTTTAAAGTGGAAGGAAAAATATTCCTGCTTATTAACCTGAATAATCCTGATAGTTTCAATGTGAAATGTGATCCTGAAGAGGCAATACGCTTACGTGAAGAATATAGCGAAGTTGTACCCGGATACCACATGAATAAAAAGCACTGGAACACTGTATATCTAAACGGTAGATTAAACAACCGACAATTATATAAAATGATTGATGACTCTTATTGGTTGGTAGTAAAAAGCTTGCCTAAGAAAATAAGAGACGTTTTTAATAACTTATAAGCGGTTACTCTCTAAATCTACCAGCCCTTTTTTTAAAGTAAAAATAACGTAATCCCTATTTCTATGTAATCTGGAAGCCAAATGGTTAATTAATTGATCTTCTTTTCCAGACTCAAAGAATAAGTCCTCATCTGTCAGATGGTTATACTTCCTTCTTAACTTTAAACTCAACTTTTCCCAATCCTTAATATCAATAGTAATATCGGCCATAAACATAAATTGAAATGTTTCTACACAAAAATAGAATAATACTGTTAAATATAAAGCGTTAATGTACTTATTAAATTACCTATGATTAAAATTATGAAAAACCTTAAAAAATGTATTCTTCTAATGTTTGTGGCAATGGGATTGTCGCACTCAGCTGCTTATGCACAATTCAATGTTGGTATAAAAGGCGGCCTTAATTATTCCACTATTAAGGCAAAAAACCAGGAAATTGATAAATCCGGAATTTTAGGATATAATCTGGGAGTTTGGGCCAGGGTTGGAAATGCTTTTTATCTGCAGCCGGAACTTTATCTGGGCTCTAAAGGTGCCGAATTAAAATTTGAAGAGAATGGTTCTTCTGTGGAACAAACAGGAAAAGTTAAATTCACAACTTTAGATCTTCCTGTTTTATTAGGAACCAAATTCGGTTTAACAAATTTCAATTTGCGGCTAATGGCTGGGCCATCTTTTCAATTTAATTTAGATACAGATGAAAGTGCTTTTAGTCAGGCTACCGATATAGACTTTTACAGATATAGAGATTTCGTTACAAATTTACAAGCAGGAGCAGGTGTTGATATAGGGAATATATCGGTAGATTTAAGGTACGAAACAGGCTTACAGGATATCAATAAAAACGACGGCCAGAAGCAAAATTTGGTTCATTTGAGTTTAGGCTGGAAAATACTGTAGGGGTATAAATACGCGAAAGATTCACGTTTAGCGAGATAATTTTGAGAAAGCATATTCAAAGGTTTAAAATCCTGTCATCTCAATGATGAAGCTAGATTTCTGCCTGCCAGCAGGCAGAAATCTACAGAAGTGTTTTCGAAAGAAATTCCTTACGGATGCTTTCGAATTGAGATATTTGAAATTTTTTAGCCTGATCTTTACTCGTTAATTAGGGAAGCATATTTTTCCCATGCATATATTTGGAACTGTTTTGGTTTTAAAATCCACAGTTTCTCCTGCCAGTGTTTCATTTGCCAGCAAAGCAAAAAGTATGGCTTCTTTTGCATCAGCACTTATTCCAAATTCCTCTATGTTTTTAAAATTCGCCAATGGAAGATGATGTTTCAGTCTATCCATAATCAAAGGGTTATGTATTCCTCCGCCACTTACAATCAAATCAAAACCTGTATCTAGGTTTTTTAAAGCTCGGGAAATACCCGTAGAAGTAAATTCGCAAAGTGTTGCTAAGATGTCAAATGAAGAAATTTTGGCATTTGTTTTTGCTATACAACTATCCAGATATTCCAGATTAAAAAGTTCAGGACCTGTGCTTTTCGGAAGTTTAGCTTCAAAAAATGGGTTTTGCATCAATGCAGTCAATAAGCTCTTATCTACAGTGCCTTTTTTAGCGTGTTCGGCGTCTTTATCAAAGTATAAGCCAAATTCTCTTTGCATAAACTGGTCTATTAAAGTATTACCGGGGCCTAAGTCTGACGAAAACACTTTTCCTGTTTTGGGTAAATAAGTGATATTTGCTATTCCGCCAATATTTAAAAGAACCGTATTTTTTTCGGCAGCATTAAAAAGCAGATAGTCGCCATAAACGGCCAAAGGAGCTCCTTCAGCTCCTGCTGCTATATTCTTCTGTCTAAAATCGCTTAGCGTTATAATTCCTGTTTTAACAGCAATATGGTCACCGTCTCCGATTTGAAGTGTTCCATTTGGATACTCTGGATTTTGATGCTTAATAAAAGGTGAATGAAATATCGTTTGTCCGTGACTTGCTATGGCATCTATCTGTAAATTCGTTATTTCCCATTTTTTTAAAGTTTGGTTGATATATTCTGCATGCACCAGACCGATTTTTTCGTTCATCAAACATAATAATTCAAGATCAACCATTTTTTTAGAGAATATTTTCTTGATCTCTTCTTTAAAAACGTTTGGATAAGGGACTGTTTCAAATTGAAGTAAGGTTACCCTGGTACTTAAACCGCTCCCTGAGAATTTGCATAATGCAATATCCAGCCCATCCAAAGAAGTGCCAGACATCAGGCCAATTATCAAACGCTCTTTTTTTTGAGCTATTTTATATAGCTTTTCGATGTTGTTCATTATAAGTTACCGGTTCATTAAGTTTCTGAATGGATGCCTTTGGCACATTAGTACAACATACCGCTTTTAACTTTCCGCCTTTTGCTTTTAGCCTTACTAGTAGCTCATTTCAATAATTTTTCTGGCATCGGCTGGGGTTAAAGAACGATGCTCGCCTATGCCATTTAATCCTCTTTTTATAAATGCTTCTTCGACAAATTTACCCGTATCGGTATAATCATCAGTATATTCAGAAAGTCTGGTCTTTATAGCCAATGAGTTGAAAAATTTTTCTGTTTTTTCAATTGCGGCATTTGCTTTTTCCAGCGTATCACCAGATTTGATTGCCCAAATTCGTTCGGCATATTGAGCTAGTTTTTCTTTTTTTGACCCTATATTGTACTCGTAATGACGGGGTGCAATAATGGCGAGTGTCCTCGCATGATCTATTCCATACAGCGCGGTTAGTTCATGTCCCATGGCATGTACAGCCCAATCTCCGGGAACTCCTTTTTGAATAAGTCCGTTGAGAGCCATGGTACAGCACCACATAAATTCAGATGCCATATTATAATCCGAAGGATCTGATATAATTTTAGGCGCAATTTCGATTAAAGTCTGCATAATGCTTTCTGCAAACCTGTCTTGTAGCAGTGCACCAATTGGATAGGTCATATATTGCTCTAAGACATGTGTAAAAGCATCTGTAATACCATTGGCAATTTGCCTTTGAGGAATAGACCTCACCACCTCCGGGTCAAGAATAGAGAACACGGGAAAGAGTCCGGGGCCTCCCATCCCCAATTTTTGCTTGGTTTCTTTTCTGCTGATTACAGAACTGGAATTCATTTCAGATCCTGTGGCAGGGAGGGTAAGAACTGTACCGAAAGGAATACCTTTATAGGTCCTGATGGACTTGGTTAAAATATCCCATGGCTCATTTCCTTCATATAAAGCCGCGGAAGACAAAAATTTGACACCATCTATCACAGAGCCGCCGCCAACGGCCAAAATAAAATTGATGTTTTCTTTCTTAATAATGTCCAGGGCATCTAGTAAAACACTATATTCTGGGTTTGCCGGGATCCCGCCGAATTCGAGAAAATCAAACTCTGCCAGTGTTTTTTTTACCTGGCTATAGATTCCATTTTTTTTAATACTACCGCTGCCATATACCATTAAGACTTTGGCATCTTTAGGAATTTCTGTTGCAATTTTTTTGATTTCGCCTTTTCCGAATATGATTTTGGTGGGATTTTTAAATTCGAAATTTAACATATTGAGGAAGATAAGTGTAAATCAAAGTTATCACAAAACGCAGATCAATACAATAACGTTTCGTGTAAATATTTACTTTTGTATTGTATGATTGAGATCGTTCTAAAAAAATCTAAAGAAAAGGCTGTGCTTCAAAGACATCCCTGGGTGTTTTCCGGTG
>NZ_JBEBVH010000224.1:0-6732 GCF_040392825.1 Pseudopedobacter sp. | reverse complement strand
CGGGTTAAATAAGAAAAGTCTTTCCCGTTTATAGAGCGGTTAAGTATAAAGTGAGCGTTATTTTGCTCGTTTATGGTCTGCCAGTTTAAAGCAATGCCAGTATTTGTTGCATTTCCATTAAAATCTGTTAGCGTTACCGGTGTTGTGGAAACGGCACCCAGATATACCACTTTAAGATTACTAATTGAAAGTGAAGAGGAATTGTCCTGTTCGGTATCCGATTTAGCCGGGTCTCTGGAGAAAATTGCAAATCCGTCTAAAGGCCTGGCCGAACTTGATGCAATAGCATTTTTATCAAAAGTGTCCTTTAAACTGCCATCAACGTAAATCGCGTATTGGCCAGATGCCAAACTCACGGGTGCTCCATTGCGCATATATTGTTGGGGAGAGCTTGAATTATTGCAGTATATATCTATCGCATAGGAAGTATTAGATTCCAGATTTCCTGAAGATTCACTTGTCCAGGTTTTTCCTTTTCCGTCACTGAAATCTGCAGGAGATTGAGCCATTTTTGAAAATGCGAATCTTGTAGGATAAGTTGGAGATTTAATGTATCTCCAAACTGCATAAATCCTGTCATCGTGATCATGTTTTTTGGTATGCTCAAAGCTTTTGGTATTTGTAGTACCAAGCAAATTGTGCGAAGCCCTTCCTATTATAAAATACCAGTTAGCATTAGTATTTCCATAAGTTGCACCTAAAGTCAGATTAAAATGCAAACTCATGATTTCTGTAGAACCCGAAATCTGATTTATAACAAAGCTACTCACACCGGTATTGCCCGTAACCCCATTTCCGCCTGTAGATGTCATGGTTAAAGAAGAGGTCACACAGCTGCCACTCAATAAAAATGTAGCTGGGGAATTTAGCGTTGCGTTTACAGAACGGGGATAAGTAGTTATGGCAACATTGCCAGAAACAGGACTGGGTAAAAAAGTAGGAGATGTTAATGTTGAAACCTCTGCAAGACCATAACCACTTGTATGTTGGGGACTTGTTGTAAAGTCATACTCCCAAATAACATCTCCTTTACCCAGACTCGATTTCCAGTAAGTTTGAGACTGGGCTGCCATAGCTAACAGTCCCAGAATAGAAACTGTTAGTAAGATTTTTCTTTCCATGGTTATGATCTTGAAGGTTAAAAATTATTTCGAGGCATATTTCACCTTAACATTATTAATTTCCAGCGTTGAAAGATTAGAAGGGCCGTCTGTGCCCGCAACTGCGTCTCTGGACATCAATAGAAAAGCATCTATAGGCTGGTTGCGTCTGATTGCATTTGCCGGAAGATTACCTCCAAATTGAGTCGAATTAATCCATAAATGATAAGTACGGGCAGGCAAGGTGTGTTCGGTGCCATTCAACGTATACTTTTGTGCAGTAACCCCATTATTGGCATATATCTCTACCTGGTGGCTTTTCCCTTTGGTAAATAGAGCCGTGTTGTTATTTGTCCATGTAATATCCTCTTCCAGCTCGGGTTGCTGTCTTAACTGTAGCCTGTAATTGTTAGACGCTTTATCTCCAAAAGAAGCATTGGACTGTATCCTGAAAGACGCAAAAATATGCCCGTTAGGCGAAGAACCGGTTTTACTAATCGGTAAAATAGTACCCGGGTCGGTAAAAATAGGAGAGCTTTTACCCAAAACAAAATACCAATCTGTTTTTGTTGCGTTATGGTCTGGTTTTATGGTAAAAGAAATACTCATCACAGGAGTAGCATCTTTAATACCAGATACCGCAAACTTAGTAGGGGAACCGTCTGTACTAGCCCCTCTAATTTTCAAACCTGCATTTGAGCCAGATTTGCGTATAAAGGAAGGATTGCCTTTTGTAGAAGAAACCATAGCAGATCCGGATGGAGGACTAACTAAAAATGTCTCTTTGCCAGCCGAAGAGGCAAATTGTAAATTATCACCACTAATAGAATCCTGTCCAGGCATTTTTTTACTCATATTATATTCCCAAACACCTCCCGGTTTTTCCCAATCTCCCTTTTGAGCGTAAGAATATAAAGAGCTAAAACATAATGCAATGAAAATTCTGGTTGTAATTTTTCTCATGGTTTTTAATTTAGATTTTGATAAAATTTATATTTTGAGCTACGTACCCGTTTATTCTAAATAAGAAACAGTTTCTGATAAATTTGATTTAATGATGTTTATAACGGTTCATAATTTAGTATAATATGCTTAATAATTTTATTGTTTACTAATTAATTTCCATTTTCCATAAATCTGGGCCTCTAAAGAAATACATTTCACTATCAGGGCCGAGAGTTAAATAAGCACCTAACCGATCTAATGCCGTAAGCACCATATTCTGTGGATCTAATTTGTAAATTCTGTGAGCGATACTAGCATAGTACATGTTATCTTTGGCATTGAAAACCAGATTGTCCGGTCTCCACAAATGACTTGACCTGGTGTCGTTCAGAATTTTTGAACTAGAGACAATATTGTAATTTGACGGATCTATCTTAAAGAGATACCCCTGTGCATATCCCCAAATATATCCGTCGTTACCATTAATTAAACAGGTAATGGCTTTTGCTCCGCTTACAGGTGTAATTTCGTGAACTTTTGTTTTTGTTGCGATGTCCCAGACAAATAGTTTCGCCTCTGTAGCAACAGGAGTACTGCCCAGACCTCCCCAGATTGAAGTTCCTCCAAATAATTTGCCATTGTTATAGGCTAGAGAAATAATAGATTGATTTGAAACTACATTGGTGTATTGAGTCATTAGGTTGTTACTATTGACATCAAATTCTACCAATACCCCGCCGTTAGCACCGTAAGCAGGTACAGTACCAAAAAAGACTTTGCCTTCTTCTGGTATTCCTAAACCACCAAATGGCCTGTCCTGTTCCGTTGCACTACCCAGAAGCTTGGGATTACTTCCCATATTCCAGGGTAAATTGCTGTCGTAAACGTAAAATCGGGACTTTGTATAGGTACCGAAATAAAGTTTATCATTGTATAGTCCCGCGCTCTCGGTTTGGTTCATCCCTTCAAAAATCTGGCTTATTCCTGTCGCTGGATTGTAGGATGAATTTGCTCCTGTCACGTGTGCGCTGGTCCAGATTGTATTTGCCGGGCCTTTATGCGCTGTAATTAAATCATCAGGTTGTCCGGGTATAATAAGATTGCTTTTCGAGACGATACAATTGGATTGATCATATTTTATTACCTCTCCGGTTGTAGTTAATGTGTATAAAATGCCATCTATAAAGGCTGATGCTCTGGCGTTAGAAGAGATATTCGTAACAAATACCGGCGCATAATTACCAAATGCTATATTGGGGTAAGATAAAAGTTTATTCCCCTGTGTAAAGTATACCTCATTGCCTGCAGGAGATTTAATCGCGGCTTTTGTATAGACTTCTTTTCCCTGATATTCAAAAGTCTCGGTAGTTATATTGTATACCAGTGAAATAGCGGCATTTTGGACTGTAATAAAAAGTCGGTCTCCTCCGGACAAGTCTTCTATAAGAGTCAGGCTGTATACAAACTGCTGGTCGCTGAAGGTTGATGGTAGGATATTTCGCTTACTACCAGTTGTCAGGTCCAGTTCTATTAAAGATGCATGGGCACCAACACCGGCGTATATCTTATTTGTGTTTTTATTGTAGGCCATAGACCTTACATAGTTCTCTCCGGGAACGATTGGTCCAGACCCGGCATCCGAGAATCCTTCATTCGGGTGATACCTGAATACCCGGCAACCCGGATAAGTACCTCCATATATAGCTCCATTATTTCCAGCCCTCAAATCGTACAGAGTGGTTTCGGTACCAAAAACTGCCCCAAGATTGTTAACTGTACTATTGCCTGGTGTATAAGCATATACATTGCTTCCCGAAGCACCAATGTATAGAATGCCGTCGCTTGAAAACACAATAGAGGAAGCGCCGGTAGTTTCTTCCAAAGCGATGTTTGTAACCAAACTGTTATTGCTTAAGTCATAGCCAAGCAAATGTGCGGGTTGGCCTCTTACTACAGTATAAAGATATATTTTTCCATCACCAGCTTTATAAAAAGCACTGCCTTCTATTGTAGTACTAAATAGCTGAGGACCTAAATTCGTGTAAGTTATCTGAGAAAAGCTATTTTCAGATGAAAGGATTAGCAAAATAAATAAAGCCCCAAGGTACAAACGTTGGGAAAGCCTGTTTTTACAGATACCGATTGTTGAAATGAAAGACCATATTTTTTTGAGTAAACATTTTCTCATATGGGGCTTATTTATGTGGTTACGTTACCGAAAATAATAAATACCTATAAATAAACCAAATAGATTGACATGTTTTTCATGAAGTAAATTATGACTTTTTAATTGTAAGCACCTTTTTAAGTAAAAGGCGTCTTTATATTGACGCCTTTTCTCTAATCATTAATAGAAACGGTGTAATTTGTAGTATGTGCGCCAAACTCGGGAGCGTATAAACTTTCTATCCGGCTTATGCCAGACGAAAACTGTCCACCCTGAGCGCTGTATAGGTCATAGTCAATAACATAGCTACCTTTTGGAATATAGTTAAAGTAAATATCCGTAGAGGTATCTTTAGTTGTAATATAATAAAAAAGGTTCTCCAAATATTTGTAGGATGATACTAAAGACACCGGTTCTGTGCCAGACGGACGCTCATCTTTCAGGTATATATATTCGAAATCCTGATCGGCATTAATATATAATCTTGCCGTAATTTTATCGCCTACTTTTAGAGCGTTGGTATGATTAATCTCTTTCAATATACCTTTTTCGTCTTTTTTATAATATTTCTTTTGTAATGTTAAGCCGTTACTATGGGGCTTAACTTTTTCCAAATCTTGCTGATAACTGTAGCTTAAAGAAACTGTCATCATGTTATCAGAGGCATTTTCAATCTTATAGAAAGGAAAATCAGGTTTGTTGTCCGTAACAGGCACAAGGTATTGGTAGTTTCCGGATTTAAATGTTCTGTTTTCAGGGTTCGATTTTCCCCCCGAAAATATTTTTAAGCCTTTGCTGTCTATTTTATAGCGCCCATTGGTTAAAATTGCGAAGCAAGCGGCAGATGTTGCATTGGAGGTTTTCCAATGGGTAGCTTGCTTGTTTAATATAAGCCAGTTTTTCAGCTGTTCTGCAAAGTCTTTTTCATCATCTAACTGATTGAACAGGTTTACCATTAAAGCATGTTTCTCTATTTCTGCCCGGTTCCATAGATAAAAATTTTGTTCCTTTGCCCAGTATGCACTGTTTTCTTTAGTGAATAATGCTTTTTCCTTTAAAGACTTTAATATCGGAAGCGCCTGTTCGTTCTGGTTAAAATTGATGAATGTATAAGCTATCAGTCCCTGTTCATATTCGGTGTATTTTTGCCAGTTTTTATGGATAAAATCCAGATAAGTCGCTTTTGCCGTTTCGAAATCTGCCCGTTCAGAAGGAACTTGATGGAAACTTCTGGCATACCAGCCGTGTACATCTATCGAGGCCGATGTTTTTTTAACTTTTACAAGCTGATTGTCCAGATAGGTTAATGCTTTTTTAATAAGCTGTTCTTTTTGTTTGCTTAAAAAACTACCGGTAGATATTTTTTGTAACTGCCCGAATCCGGCAATAATATTTTGGGTAATATAGCGGTCTTCATAATTACAGTTTTCGAACCATGGAAAACTGCCATCTGCCCGTTGCATTTTCTGCAACCTGTTTATAGCCATGGATTGCTCTGTATATGTATTGTAGCCCTTAAATAATTTCTTAAGATTTTCTTCCTGCTTATAAATATCCGATTCTGCAAACCATGGATTATTTCCTAAAAAAGGACTTTTTGTTTTAGAGCTGTCTTTCTTTGTAGAATAATAAGAATATACCATCCAGCCATAATCCTTCCTTATATTCACGGCCATCTGGTTAATAAAAAAAGTATTAAATATATTATTTGTACTCTCGGTTTTTCTGCATTCTTTTTGAAGATAAGGCAATGCATGTATCACATCCCACAGCGGATTGGTTTTTACATTGAAAACCATAGATTGAAATGTCTGTTTATCATCAAGCCCTATAAAGTCTTCCAGTTTAATATTTCTTTGTTCTCCGGGCTTCAGTATGAAAGAATTAGATTCTGAGAGCGAGATTCTTTGAGATAAAACCGGAATATTTTTTTCTTCTCCGTCGTAATAGACATTGTTTTCTGCAATTGCCCGATAGGTTATGCCTGCAAGGCCTTCTGGGATTTTTATACTATGGTTGTTTGTTGCAGAAGCATTGCCCCCTGTTTTAAAAGGAAATGTAAATGCTTGCAGTGGTTTTCTATTGTGCGTATAGAAAAGCTGCAATTTTGATTCTCCCGAGATTTCCCTGGCGGTTAGGTTGGTGATTTTGGTAACCAATGAAATATGATCTCCTTCCCTTAAAAAACGCGGCATGTTTGCAGTAATCATCAAAGGCTTCTGTGCTATTATTTTTTTCGCGATATAAGCTGTTTTTAAATCCTTTGTGTGACCAAACAGTCTGAAATTCCATGTAGTTAAAGATTCCGGAAAGGTAAATTCAAATTCTGCTTCGCCTTTTTCGTCGGTAACGATATGAGGATAGAAAAATGCTGTTTCCCCAAAGTTTTTACGGATTTGTTGGGAAATAGAGGTCTCGGTATTATCAGCGTTGTCAACATTTGTAAATATTTCATTGTTGTCACCGGTTTCGGTAATAGTTACGCCGGCAACGGCTCCCGTAATATCGGCTTTGCTTGTT
>NZ_JBEBVH010000223.1:0-6746 GCF_040392825.1 Pseudopedobacter sp. | reverse complement strand
TTCAAACTCGTTTCTGAACTCCTGAAGTTCTTCTTCTACTTTTTCCCAAACTTGATTTTTATTTTCCCAATCGAAACCTACTCCTCTGGCTTTCTCCTGGATTCTTGATGCTTTAATTAAGGCGGGGAGAGATGAAGGGACGCCACCTAAAACAGATTTATTCCCTTCTTTTAATTTAATTTTTTCCCAATTCTGTTTTACAGCTTCTTCCGTTTCAGCCTTAGTGTCACCATAAATATGCGGATGCCTGTTAATCAACTTTTCACATACGCTGTTTAGAACATCAGTAATATTAAAATCGTTAGTTTCCGAAGCTATCTTGGAATAGAAGACAAGGTGCAGCATAATATCCCCCAATTCCTTTTTAATTTCCTGCATATCTTTTTCTACTATGGCATCAGATAATTCGTAGGTTTCCTCAATAGTTAAATGTCTTAAAGACTCTAACGTTTGTTTTTTATCCCACGGACATTTCAATCTTAGATCGTCCATGATGGCTAAAAGCCTGTTAAAAGCATCAGCAGGATTAATCGATGTATCAAAAACATTCATAAAGTAAAGTTAAGGATTTAGTTTTCGGGGAAGCGTACCAATTTTATTTCTGCCAAACCTTTGCTAATCATCTTCCAGTTATCGACGGGAAATTCCAGCAGTGCAATCCCGGCAGGAGGGAGACTTATGTAATTTTCGTCCAGGAAATAATTGATCAAATCTGAAATGCCGTTGTTGTGGCCAATTAGTATTACCTTGTCGTATTTATTATCCAGTTTTGTTAAAGCGTTAAATAACGTTTTATAAGAAGCTTCATAGATGGCCTTATCAAAAAACACAAAATCTTCTGCAACATTAAGATAATGATTAATAACTAAAAAGGTATTTTTTGTACGGTTTGCCGGACTACATAGGATATGATCTGGTATAATTTCGTTGTTTTTCAGGAACAGACCAAGGTTATTAGCTTCTTCAATACCTTCTTTTTTTAGAGGTCTTTCAAAATCGGACCGGATATCCTTTGGCCAGGCAGCCGATGCATGCCTGATAATCAATAATTGCTTAGACATCTTTTAAAATATCTTTTGTTTTTGAAATAATGATTTCAGGTTCGAGCCAGTTTAAACACGCCAACTCGGCTCTGAAACATGGTTTGTTGCCATAAATAGAACATGGTCTGCATTCTAACTCTATTTGTGCACAATTATTTTCGTCTTGACCAAATCCTAAAAAGCCTGCATAAGGATGAGTTGAACCCCAAACCGAAACAACTTTTATGCCTTTTAAAGAAGCCATATGCATTCCCGAAGAATCCATGCTTATCATGACATCCAGGTTAGAAATTAGTTTTAATTCTTCTGGGATATTAAATTCGCCAATGGTAGATACAACATTTTGATATTTACTTTGCCATGCCTCTGCTATCGATTTTTCTTCGTTCCCACCACCAAAAATAAAGATTTTACAGTCAGATAAGTGTTGTATTACAGTTTCCATCTTATTTAATGGATAAATTTTCTGCAAATGCTGAGCAAAGGGAGAAATACCAACCCAGGCTGTTTGTTTTTCTCCGGTTAGATTAACGATCTCCCTGGTAAGAGTTTCTCTTTGTAGCTTTAAAATATTTTCAATTGCGGTATTGAGTCCAAGTTTTTCAAATACCTCTGCATAACGCTTCCAAGTCGGTTTTAGGCGGGAAAGTATTTTGTTTTCTTTTCTTGTTAGTAATTTCTTTTCTACTCTTCCTTTATCTAAAGAAACCACTGTAACACCAGATATTTTAAAAAATAAAGAAATTATTCTGGAGCGTAGATTGTAATGCAGGTCTGCAACAGCCGTGAATTTTTCTTTTTTTAATTTCTTATAGAGGTTGTACAAACCTTTAATGCCTTTATGTTCTTTCGGATTGAAAGGAAAAACCTCGGTGTTAGGAATGTCATCCAGAAAAGCACTAAATAACGGTCTAGTTAAAAATACGAAAGAGCATTCTGGATTTTGAGCAGCAATTTGTTTAAGTACGGGCGCTGTCATTGCCACATCGCCCATAGCAGAAAGTCTTATTATAAGGATTTTCTGTCCTTTTCCCATTTAAGCTTTGGTGTTGTATAGAATCGGATTTAAACTTGGATCGTTGTACATCTTAAGCTGCTTGTAAACTTTCATGTACTTATCGCCATTTTCGATATCTGTCAATAAATCGTCTATTGCAGAAGATAGATCTGTTTTCTGTTGCAAAAGAATATCCAATTTCTTTTGGCAATTCTGCCGATGTTCTTCAGAAGCACTTTGTCTGTTTGCCTCTTCACTCATGTGATAGATTTTCAGTGCCAGAATAGAGAGCCTGTCTATAGCCCATGCAGGGCTTTCAGAATTGATTTTTGCTGTTGATTTAGGTTTGATGTCCTGATATTTTTCTAAAAAATAACTATCTATAAACTCTACCAAATCTGTTCTGTCCTGATTAGAAGCATCTATTCTTCTTTTCCATTTCAGCGCTTCTACCGGATCTATCTCAGGATTTCGTACTACGTCTTCCATATGCCATTGCATAGTATCTATCCAGTTCTTTCTATATAAAAGATTCTCTATGGTCTGAGGAGCATATGGGTTAGAAAAATGCTGGTCTATTTCATCTGCTTTATGATAATCTATAACCGCTTGTTCGAATATTTGATTACAAAGATTGCTAAACATAATTTTAATTTGCTGAGATTGACTCGTTAATTTTGCTAAAATAATACTAATTACTAGTAAGTTAATTATTGCTTTTGTTTTCTGTTACCGAAAAAAGAAGAAATATGATCTAAATCAAAGCAGTTTAAACACATTTCTTTTGTTAATCCGCCCTTTCTGGCTACGTATATTCCGTAATGCATATCAAGAAATCCTTCATTTCTGTGTGCATCCGGATTAACAGATAATATAACGCCTCTTTCCAATGCATATTGATGCCAGCGCCAATCTAAATCAAGTCTTAATGGATTGGCATTAATTTCTATCACTACTCCATTTAAAGCACAGGCATCTATTACCTTTTTATAATCTATCGGGTAACCTCCACGGCTTAGCAGTAAGCGACCTGTGGGGTGACCTAAAATAGTTGTATAAGGATTTTCAATAGCTTTTATTAATCTTTCGGTAGCACGCTCCTGATCCATTTTCAGGTTAGAATGAACAGAAGCGACTACAAAGTCAAACTTTGCTAATATTTCTTCTGGATAGTCGAGACTTCCATCTCCTAAAATATCAGATTCAATGCCTTTAAATATTTTAAATGGAGCTAATTTTACATTTATAGCATCAATTTCTTCATGTTGCTGTAAAACCCTTTCAATATTTAAACCGTTAGCATATACTGCAGTTTTAGAGTGATCGCAAATACCTAAATATTCCAGTTTGAGCGTGTTTTTGCAGTATAAAGCCATCTCTTCAAGAGTATGTACGCCGTCACTCCAGGTACTGTGATTGTGTAAAGTGCCTTTTAAATCTCCGAAATCTATTAATTGAGGTAATTGATGATTTTTTGCCCAGGCTATTTCTTGTCCACCTTCTCTAAGTTCTGGTTCTATAAAATCTAATCCTGCCGACTGATAAAGCGCATTTTCTGATTCGAATTGATTACCGCTTAATAATTTTTTCACTTCTTCCACATGTTCCGCAGAACCAGTGGTTTCGAATAATTTGAAAGCATGATTATCAGGCAAACAAAAATGAATAGCTATGTTAATACCATTCTCATCTTTCAACGTGATTTTTTCCGGCTCATTGTTAATTTCCTGTTCAAAGCTATGTTGAATTGTAATTTTAGCTTCTTCTGGTTTTAGACTAATCACCAGGAAGCTCAATTCATCAATAATTTCGCATTTTCTTCTAAATTCACCAGTAATTTCTACCGAAGAAGATAAATCAACTTCCTTAATGACACTGCTTAAAGAATCCCGATAGCTATAAGCCGCTGTTTCGATAGCAGCGTATAAAAATCTGCCTTTGCTGGCCATTTTAAACTCTATAGCTTTCTTAATCGCTACCTGCGTTTTTAAACCAAAGCCCTTAGCTTCTATTAAGCGGTTTTCGTTACAGGCGTAATAGAGTTCCCCGATATTTTCTATTCCCAGATTCTTCCAGATGATAGCTATCTTTTTAGGGCCAACACCTTTTATTCCCAGCATATCCAGCACACCGCCAGGAGTAGCAGCTATTAAAGAATTTAATTCTTCTATACTTCCATGCTCAAGCAGTTCCCATATTTTAGAAGCAGTACTTTTTCCTATGCCATCTATAGTTTCTAGCTCGGCTAAGCTTTTGTCTTTCAGTTTAAAGGGTAATTTGTCTACTTTAAAGGATGCATTAGCAACAGATCTTATTTTGAATGGATTTTCTTCATGAAGTTCCATTAACTGAGAGAGCAACTTTAAAGCTCTAGAAATTTCTTTGTTTTCCATTTGTCGGATATGAGAATACTAAGTTAGAGATAAAGCTAAAATTACAGGCATTTAGAGTGTCTTGAGTTAAATAAAAACTCCCTTTATCTCAATTTGAGACAAAGGGAGCTCCTGATTGAAATATCCTATTCAAAATTTAAGGTGTAAGGCATTAATGCCTGAACACCTTTCATATTTAAAGTCTCGTTTAACTTTTTATAATATTTGTAACTTTCGCCAAGCTCTTTTTCAAGGAAGTAAGTTTTTACCTTATCGCCAGATTTGTCAAGAATACTCAAAAGACCATCTTTTTTCTCTGGATAATTAATAATTCTGTAATCATCTTCTATTTTTGCTTTTTTAGCAGCAGATTTTATAGCATCTTCAATATGGCCAATTCTGTCTACTAAACCTAGTTCTATAGCCTGTTTACCTGTCCAAACCCTTCCTTGTCCAATACTATCTACGTAGGTCTGAGAGATTTTTCTTCCTTCTGCCACTCTTTTAGTGAAATCAAAATAAATTTTATTGACCTCTTGCTGTAAAAGATTTTTTTCTGCCGCAGTAAGTGGTCTGGTAACCTGTCCCAAATCTGCAAATTCACCTGTTTTTACACCATCAAAGGTGATTCCTAATTTGTTATTTAAAAAAGGTTTGAGATTTGGAAGCATTGCAAATACTCCAATAGACCCTGTAATAGTGTTTGGTTCTGCAAATATCGAGTCGGCAGCACATGAAATATAATAACCGCCCGAAGCAGCATAATCACCCATAGAAACAATTACAGGTTTCTCTTTTTTAGCTAATACTGTTTCTCTCCAAATTACATCAGAGGCCAGGGCACTCCCTCCGGGGCTGTTCACTCTAAGAACAATGGCTTTAATTTTATCGTCTAATCTTGCTTTTCTGATCGCCCTTGAAATACCTTCAGAACCAATT
Source organism: Pseudopedobacter sp. (assembly GCF_040392825.1). Lineage (NCBI taxonomy): Bacteria > Pseudomonadati > Bacteroidota > Sphingobacteriia > Sphingobacteriales > Sphingobacteriaceae > Pseudopedobacter > Pseudopedobacter sp. The sequence continues at coordinate 1,395 of NZ_JBEBVH010000223.1, read as the reverse complement.
GTTTTTTCATCGCCTTCACCGCCGTTTATTTCTCCGTTAGCATAAATAACTGCAATCCTGTTAGAACCCGTACTTTCGGATTTTACCGAACTTGCATAATCTGATAGAGAAATAGTATTCAGGTTTTTCTTTTTGTCAATTCCAGTTTTTGATTTTAACTCATCCAGAACCTCGTCCTTATACTTTAATGCATCAACCAATTTATATTTTAATGCATCTTCTGCAGACCTTACTTTAAGTTGGTTAGCTATGGCCACTACAGAATCTTTGGCTAATCTGCGTTCCCTGGCAATTTTTTGAGTAAAGTCTTCGAATACCGAATTCAGGATACTGGTCATCTGTAACCTATTGGCATCACTCATTTTGTCTAAAATAAAAGGCTCCACAGCACTTTTAAAAGTACCTACTTTAATAACCTGAGGTTCTATTTCCAATTTTTCAAGAGCACCTTTAAAAAACATGGTGTTACTGCTAAGGCCTTTTAATTCCAGGTATCCAACGGGATTAAGATAAACTTTAGAAGCGGCAGAAACTAAATAGTAAGATTTCTGAGTGAATACTTCACTATATGCCACAATAAATTTTCCCGATTTTTTAAAGTTTAATAATTCATCTCTAATTTCTTCTACAGTTGCCATTCCGGCCTGAACGGCAGAAGCGTCTAAATAAATACCTTGTATTTTATCGTCTTGTTTAGCATGTCGGATGCTCTTTAATATATCATTTAATCCAAGAGTTTTCTCTTTTTTTAACGGTCCTATCTCTAAATCTTCCAAAGGGTTTGATGCCGATCGTTCTAAGATAGGATAGTTAAGGTTGAGGTGAAGTATAGTGTTTTCTTTTATTTCTACCGCAGTATTAGAACTGCTAATTAAACCAGCAGTAATAATCGAAACTAAAATTAAGAATAAGGTTATAGACAGGAAAACTCCTACCATTGATGCGAAAACAAATTTAAAGAATTGTTTCATCTGAATTAATTAGCGTTTTTTTAATTTTGTGTATTGCAAATATAACTTTAGATATTCATTACTAATAATTGTTACAGAATTAATGTTCACGACTTATTTAAGTATTGGAGGGAATTTAGGAGACAGATTGTCTAATTTAAAAAAATGTGTTGAACTGATTGCAGAAAATATTGGAGTTATAAAAGCAAAATCGGCTGTTTACGAAACCAAAGCCTGGGGTAATGAAAGCCAGCCGGATTTTTTTAATATGGCAATTTCGGTAGAGACGGTACTAGACCCGTATGAATTACTGGAGCAAATACATAATATAGAGTTAAAGCTGGGAAGGAGTAGACTACAACATTGGGGTGAAAGAACAATCGATATTGATATACTTTTTTACGATAAAATAGTTGTTAAAACAGATAAGTTAACCATTCCGCAC
>NZ_JBEBVH010000222.1:0-6762 GCF_040392825.1 Pseudopedobacter sp. | reverse complement strand
TAAAAATGCCCCAAATAGTGTCTAACTTTTTGGGGCATGTCCAAAATGAGATAGCTCTTTTGTTATATTTTCCAAATAGATTTACTGATATTGGATATAAATCGGTTTTGGTTTTAATTTCAATAATTCATCAGGAGTCATTAATCTGTTAGGGGCTTTCTTTAAATCATTTTTATAGAAAAGCTTAAATCCTGTAAACTGAACGGGCTGTTCCCTAATCCAATGACGGTAGGTGCCTTTCTTCAATTCTGGCTCACCCCAACCATCCATATGCATTACAATTTGTACTTCCGGAACCAATTTAATCTTTTGGTAGTTAGTAACCATACCTTTGGTAAATCTGTGTATTACAAAAATTTTAGCAGGAAGGTTATTTTCTTTTACTAATTTTTGAAGGAACCTTGTACAATAGTTAATATCCTCTGCATCATAAGTCCCTATTTTAGAGCCGGGCTTATGTCCGGTTTTCATAGAAAATTCCGGATCTATACCTAGATGTACATGAGGTAATTTCAAATATTTCTCTAATAAAGGCAATTCTTGTTGGATTGTACTTAAAGAAACCTGTATATCTAAGAAAACTATACCATTATGCATCTTGGCAATGGTTAAAGCAGAATCAATTTGTTTTTCCGGCATTCTGAAACGATATTTTCCATCTTTTCCACCATCGCCCTGCGCAACTACAGCGATGTAATGAATTCCCGGTTGTACAGGAGTAGAAGGATCTGCTTTTTCCCAGGCTTTAACTTCCTGATTCAGCCGTTTCCACATTTCTTTAGGAGCATATTCTCCTAATGCACCCATTTTTTTTGAATATAAATTTCCGTAATAAACTACCACACGTTTAAAAGGCAGGATAGCACCAGGGGCAGGCACAGGTTGTTTTATCACAGGCCATAGTCCGGTTGTGTCTCCATTTGCCAGGTTTTTAACAGCATCCCAATATTTTGCAGAATCTACAGGGGCATAAGTGCTTACCTTTTCGGTAGATTCTGGTGCTTCAGTTTTCGCTCCTTTGGCTTGGGTAGAATCGTTAGTGTTGGCATTTCCATTAGTTTTGCTTTCAACGCCATTACAGGAAAGTAGCAATGCGCTTAAAGAAAACGCACAGCAGATGATAGATAGTGAATGTTTATGAGTCATGAAATACATGAATATGAAATAGTTTTTGAAATTTAATGATATCAGTGTGATAGAAAAAATAAAGATATACACATTTTGTTGACTAGACGGATCGGAATTTTCCAAAGACGCCCAATGGAAGATTTACTCCGGATGCTGCGTTTAAGAAAAGCTCGCCAATTTCTAAATTTCTAACAGTAGGTAATGCACCTTTAATTAGATTTTCTACTATAACGGAAGAAAAACCTAAGGAATAAGTATTCAGAATCAGGAAATGTTCTTCAGGATCTAAGAGCTTTACCACATCGGTCATCATTTCTTTAATCTGATCTTCCAGTTTCCATTTTTCACCTTTTGGGCCGTGTCCGTATGCCGGTGGATCTAAGATAATGCCGTTATATTTTTTACCGCGCTTTAGTTCGCGTTGTACAAATTTTAAAGCATCTTCAACAACCCATCTGATATCTCTCAGATTAGAAAGATCCTGGTTTTCATTTGCCCAGGTTACTACCTGTTTAATTGAATCTACATGTGTCGTATCTGCTCCGGCAGCTTTGGCAATTAGAGAGGCACCACCCGTATAAGCAAAAAGATTAAGGACTTTTGGTTCCGGTGTTTTAAATTTTTTGATTGTAGAAGAAATGTAATCCCAGTTTACAGCCTGTTCCGGGAAAATTCCAACATGCTTAAAAGATGTTAGCGCAAGTCTGAATTTAATTTCTGCCTCTTTGTTTCTGTAGCTGATATGCCAACGGTCTGGAGTGTTTTTGTTTTTTTTAATCCAATCTCCGGATGTTGCCGAACGTCCCTTGAAACGAATATGGTATCTCTTTTCCCATTCAGTTTGCGGCCATGCCTTTGCCCAAACAGCCTGAGGTTCTGGTCTGATTAAAACTAGATCCCCAAATCTTTCCAGTTTTTCAAAATCTCCGCAGTCTAATAATTCATAGTCTTTCCAGTTTTCAGGAGTAAGCGTCTGGATGTTTGGTCGATGCATATTTGTGTAAACTCTAAATCAAAATTAAAATACTTATGACTGTCAATTAAAACTTACTAGCTAATTGTTTAATCACATTTGAAGTTTGCAAAGATAGTACAAAAAACACTAAAAGTCCGAAGTCGGATGTCCGAAGATCAGAGTCTGGTTGTCTATTGTTGATAGTTAGTTGTAAATGGTCCATAGTCAATGGTCTCCTAAAGGGAAGTCTGAATGGGCGCCTTGCACATTTGGGTAGTACATGTAGAATCTGCTATTGACGAGTAAAAAAGGAACAAGGTTGAAGATTAAGGACTATTTAGCTAATGAACTAATCTTCGTTTAGCAAATCCACTAATGACTAGTGAACTGAAAAAGTCCGAAGTCGGATGTCCGAAGACCTGAGTCTGGTTGTCTATAGTTGATGGTCGTTAGTTAGTTCATAGTCAATGATAAAAATTGCTAATGACTAATGAATTGGAAACTAAGCACTGTCCAGGCTCCCCTCTCTTTCGGAGAGGGGTTGGGGTGAGGCTACTACTTCAACAGTTTCTCCATAAGAGGAGATGCAAACACAAAATCATTCAATTCCTGGTTATCTGTTTGGGTGATTTCTTTATTTGAACCTTCCCACCATTTTTGCCCCTGATGAAGAAAAAGAATCTTTTGACCAATCTCCATTACCGAATTCATATCATGAGTTACCACAATCGTAGTAATCTGATATTCTTCAGTAATTTCTTTAATTAATCCGTCAATCACCAAAGACGTCTTAGGATCGAGTCCAGAGTTCGGCTCGTCACAAAAAAGATATTTTGGATTCATCACAATGGCGCGGGCAATACCAACCCGCTTTTTCATTCCGCCCGAAAGTTCAGCCGGAAAAAGTTTGTTCTTACCGCTCAAATTTACTCGGTCCAGAACTTCATTGGCTCTGGCTCTTTTTTCAGAACGTTTCATATTAGTGAACATATCCAATGGAAACATTAGGTTCTGTTCAACCGTCATAGAATCAAACAAGGCTGAATTCTGGAATAACATCCCAATTTCCTGGCGGATAGGAATACGCTCTTGCATTGTCATCTCTGTAAAATTCCGCTCGTTATACAGTACTTTTCCTTTTTCCGGTTGATGAAGTCCTACCATACACTTTAACAAAGTGGTTTTTCCAGATCCGGAACCTCCAATAATCAAGTTGGTTACTCCCGGCTCAAACTCGGCGCTAATACCTTTTAAGACATGGTTTTCACCAAACGATTTCTCAATATTCAGAACTTCTATCATAGCATCAACTCCGTAATAATATAATCTGCAGAAAGAATAGCAATACAGCTGATAACTACTGTCTTTGTACCCGCTTTTCCCACTTCTAAAGCACCGCCATTTACAAAAAATCCCTGATAAGACGCCACAGAAGTGATAATAAAGCCAAAAACAAAGGCTTTAACTCCCGCAACAGCCATAGTATAAGGGATAAAGTCTGTTGTAATACCTTCAATATAATCAGATGCGCTAACAACACCTGATAACACTCCACCAGCGTAACCTCCGAATAGAGCTAAGAATATAGATATATATACAAGTATCGGAATCATCGTAACTCCGGCAATAATTTTAGGCAAAATAAGATATCCCGGAGCGTTTATACCCATAATCTCCAAGGCATCTATCTGTTCCGTAACTCGCATGGTGCCTATTTCAGAGGAAATAGAAGAACCAATTTTACCTGCCAGTACCAGGGCACAAATGGTTGGGCTTAATTCTAAAATTGCAGAGTCCCGGTTTACAGAACCAACAATCGTTTTTGGAATAAAATCGCTAACCAGCTGGAAAGCAATTTGAAGAGTCATTACAGCTCCAACAAAGACCGAAATAATAGAAATAAGAGCTAAAGAACCTATTCCTATATATACCATCTCTTTGGTGATTTCTTTCCAATAGAGACTAAACTTTTCTGGTTTCCTGAAAACTGCTTTTAATAGTAAAATGTACTTTCCGAAGTAGCTAAAAAACATTCTGTATTTTTTTGTAAAAATAAGCTTTTTTGTTCATGCAATAATTAAACCTAAATTAACATATTAGAACAAAATTTTGTGATGAATATAGTAATAACTGGTGCAAGTAAAGGAATGGGGAAGGCTATCGCTGTTTTAATGGCCTCGAAAGGAGCAAATCTGGCTTTGTGTGCAAGAAATAATAACGATTTATTACTGCTTAAAAAAGAGCTTCAACAGCAATACCCAAAGATAAACATCTATATAGAATCTGTAGATTGTGCAAAAAAAGAAGCTGTTTTGCATTTTGCTCAGAACGTTCTGGACTATTTTGGGCATATAGATATATTGGTGAACAATGTAGGGATATTTAAGCCCGCAAATATTTTAGATGAAGATGATGATGCGTTGGAGAACCATATGAACGTAAACTTGTACGCGCCTTATTTTTTGTATAAAAAAATCGGGAAAAGTATGCGTGAGAGAAAGTCTGGAACAATTATTAATATTTGTTCTGTAGCCAGTAAAGAAATAATTGTTAGCGCAGGATCTTACTGTGTAACAAAGACAGCTTTGCTAAGTCTAAACAATATCATGAGAGAAGAATTAAAAAAACATGATGTAAAAGTAACCGCAATTTTGCCGGGTTCAACCTTTACAAGTTCCTGGGAGGGTGTGCAAATCCCCCGGGAAGAATTTGTTCAGGCAGAGGACATAGCAGAGATGGTATATTCGGTAATAAATATAAGTAAAGGTGCAAATGTGGACGAGATAACAATTAAACCTTTACACGGACAGATTTAAAAACTAGATGTAAGATTTTAGGTAAAGGCACTGGAAGTAAGCTATAAGGAAACATTTAGAGCTAAAAATCATAACTCTACAATCGTACATCGTAAATAGGTAAGATATGACAAAGAAATTGACAAGAAACACAAGAAATAAGATGGTTGCTGGTGTTTCATCTGGTTTAGCAGATTATTTTCAATTAGACGTAATTTGGGTGCGGATAGCTTTTGTTCTGGCTACTTTTTTTGGTGGCACAGGATTGTGGATTTATATTATACTCTGGATTGCTATTCCGGAAAACAGAACCGCAGTGTTTTCTTTTAACGGAGAGGAGCCGCCAATAGTAGAAGAAGAGAAGTCGGATGACTATCTTTTTAAAACCAAAGAAGAGCGAAATTTCAACGGTAAATTTATCGGAGGATCGTTATTAATAGCATTTGGATCGTATTTTTTATTAGAAGAGTTTGATTTATTGCCTTATTGGTTTTCGTTAGATAAGCTTTGGCCTTTAATTTTTATTGGTATAGGTCTGTATATTATTTTTAAAACCGTTAGGAAAGAAAATGCTATTGCAGATAATGAGATTAGTAAAGAAGAACCAAAGGAAGAAAAGAAGGCGGATGAAAATTCTGATTTTAACCTTTAAATTTTAGGAATATGAAAGCAGGGAAGATTTTTTGGGGAATAATTCTGGTATACCTTGGGATATTGGTATTATTAAACAACTTTGACATTATTGACTTTAGCTGGAGAGTTTTTTGGAAATTCTGGCCGGTACTACTAATCATTTGGGGAATTAATATACTTATATCCAAAGAGAATACAAGAAAGGGTGCTATTTTAATTGGATTGGTGACTTGCTTAGGTTTGGGCTTACTTACCTATTTTGGAATCAGGGAAAAAAGTAATAGACCTGAATATATCTGGGAAGAGGGACAAAATGAAAATTATGGGTCTGATTATACACAAGATGATAGAATTTTCAGGGAAGATTATTCTCCTAATATAAAAACGGGGCAAATTACTATTAGTGGCGGAGCAGGAGAATTTGAGGTGAAGTCTTCTACCGAAAAATTAATGGAAGCGCATGTTAGCCAAGGTAATATCAATTATGTGCTTAAGAGAACAGATACAGATTCTTCTGTAAATCTGAATTTTCATGCAAAGCATGACAAAGGGATTAAATTACCTAAAGGAAATCATGAAACTAAAATTTTTCTGAACAATAATCCGGTATGGGATGTAGATGTTAAAGTAGGAGCAGCTGAGGTAAATTTAGATTTAAGCCCATTTAAAATAAAAAATCTGACGTTTTCTGGTGGAGCAACAGATGTCGAAATAAAATTAGGCAGTCTTTATAATCATCAAAACGTAGTTGTAGAAACCGGGGTTTCCAGTGTAGAAATTAAAGTTCCTAAAAGTGTGGGATGTAAGATTGTGAACCAATCAGGTTTGTCTTCTAAAACATTTCAGGATTTTACAGAAAAAGGGTCAGGAATTTATGAAACTAATAATTACGCAACAGCCGGGAAAAAAATAGATATCTTGTTAAAAACAGGAATAAGTGATCTAAAAGTGAAAACTTATCAGGATTGATCCTTTGTAATAAGAAGTCTCCTTTATAATGAAGGAGGCTTTTATTATGAAAGCGAATTATCTTCCAAATTTAAAATATGGCGTTAATTTGTGCGGTTTTTCCTGTAACCATAGCGAAACCATTTCCATTCCGGTTACTGAAAAAGTGATGCCGTTACCTCCAAAACCTAAAACGAAGTAAGAGTTTTTAAAACGTTTATGTTCCCCTATGTATGGTAAGGCATCTTTAGTTTCGCCAAATGTGCCTGCCCATTTAAAGTCTGTATAGAAGTCTTTAACGGG
>NZ_JBEBVH010000221.1:0-6765 GCF_040392825.1 Pseudopedobacter sp. | reverse complement strand
GGTAATAATTCTGCTTTCCTTAATCATTACTATAAATTTTACAAAATTAAAGCGGAGGTTATTTCAGAAGATTCATTTTTTTCCTATCTTTGCATCCCGACAAACAAGTCGGGCTTTTCTATAAAAAGCGTAAGAAAATCCCGAAAATAATTTACGCCAATGCCAAAAGATACGTCAATTAAATCAGTCCTGATCATCGGATCGGGTCCAATCATTATCGGTCAAGCTTGTGAATTTGACTATTCTGGTTCTCAAGCCGCTTTGTCTTTGAAAGAAGAAGGGATCGAGGTTTCAATCATTAACTCCAATCCGGCAACCATCATGACGGATAATGTGATTGCAGATCATGTTTATCTGTTGCCATTAACGGTTGATTCTATTGAGCAAATTTTACAGGAACGTAAAATTGATGCGGTATTACCTACTATGGGAGGCCAAACTGCTTTAAATCTTGCTAAGGAAGCCGATGAAAGAGGTATTTGGACAAAATACGGAGTGAAAATTATAGGTGTTGATATTGCAGCTATAGAAAAAACAGAAAACAGAGAGGAGTTTAGACAACTGATGGTAGACATCGGTGTTGGTGTTGCTCCTTCTAAAATAGCAAACTCTTTTCTGGAAGGTAAAGAAGCTGCTCAGGAAATAGGTTTTCCGCTGGTAATTCGTCCTTCTTACACATTAGGAGGTTCTGGTGGTGGTTTCGTACATAGAAAAGAAGACTTTGATGCTGCTTTAACCAGAGGATTAACAGCCTCGCCAACTCATGAAGTGTTGGTAGAACAAGCTGTACTGGGATGGAAAGAATTTGAGCTGGAGTTATTGAGGGATAGTAATGACAACGTGATCATTATTTGTTCTATCGAGAATTTCGATCCAATGGGTATCCATACAGGAGACTCTATTACTGTTGCTCCTGCAATGACTTTATCCGACAGAGCATATCAGGAAATGCGTAATCAAGCGATCAAGATGATGAGAGCTATCGGGAATTTCGCAGGTGGATGTAACGTACAATTCTCTGTAAATCCGGCAAATGACGATATTATTGCTATAGAAATCAACCCTCGTGTTTCCAGATCTTCAGCTTTAGCTTCCAAGGCTACAGGTTATCCGATTGCGAAGATTGCAGCTAAATTGGCGATCGGTTACAACTTGGATGAACTACAAAACCAGATTACAAAAACAACTTCGGCATATTTCGAACCTACTTTAGACTATGTGATTGTTAAGATCCCTCGTTGGAATTTTGATAAATTCCCGGGAGCTAATAAAGAGCTGGGCCTACAAATGAAAGCGGTAGGAGAGGTTATGGGTATAGGTCGTTCTTTCAACGAAGCCTTACAAAAAGCTTGTCAGTCTTTGGAAATTGGCAGAGCAGGTTTGGGTGCAGACGGAAAACAAGATAGAAATGTAGAGGACATTATGTACAAATTGGAGCATCCAAGCTGGGACAGACTGTTCGCGATAAAAGATGCTTTGAGAATTGGTGTTCCTATCGAATCTGTTAGAAAAGCAACCAGAATAGACAAGTGGTTCTTACACGAAATTCAGGATCTTGTTAACTTAGAAAACGAGCTGAAACGCTATACATTAAACAACATTCCTAAAGACATGTTGTTGACGTTAAAACAAAAAGGTTTCTCTGATGTGCAAATTGCCTGGTTACTGGGTGTAACAGAGGATGAGGTTTACGATAAGAGAAAAGAACTGGGTATTAAGCGTGTTTATAAAATTGTAGATACTTGTGCTGCGGAATTCCCTGCACAAACACCTTACTACTACTCAACATACGAAGGAGAGAACGAATCTGTTCCTTCAGATAAAAAGAAAATTATCGTTCTGGGCTCTGGTCCGAACAGAATTGGACAAGGTATCGAGTTCGATTATTCTTGTGTACACGGTTTATTAGCTGCTAAAGAAGAAGGTTTCGAATCTATCATGGTGAACTGTAATCCAGAAACAGTTTCTACAGATTTCAACATGGCCGATAAATTATACTTCGAGCCAATCTTCTGGGAGCATGTTAGAGAAATCATAGATTTAGAGAAGCCAGAGGGGGTTATTGTTCAGTTAGGTGGACAAACTGCTTTGAAGATGGCAGAGAAACTGCATGAAAAAGGAATTAAGATCATTGGTACTTCTTTCGATAACATGGATATTGCCGAAGATCGTGGGCGTTTCTCTGACTTATTAAGAGATCTGAATATTCCTTACCCTAAATACGGTGTAGCGGAAAGTGCTGAAGAAGCATTGAAAGTTGCCAATGAAGTAGGATATCCGGTATTGGTAAGACCTTCCTATGTATTAGGGGGACAAGGAATGAGTATCGTAATCAATGATGAGGATCTTGAGAAGGCAGTAGTGAAGTTGTTAGGTGATTTACCTGGGAACAGGGTATTGATTGACCACTTCTTAGATAGAGCGGAAGAGGCTGAGTCAGATTCGATTTTTGATGGTGAAGATGTTCACATTATTGGGTTAATGGAACATATAGAGCCGGCAGGTATTCACTCCGGAGACTCCAGCGCAGTATTACCTCCATACACATTATCAGCAAATGTGATCAGCAAAATGGAAGAGTATACAGAGAAATTAGCGAGAGCTTTGGATATTCGCGGATTGATGAACATCCAGTTTGCTATTAAAAACGAAGATGTATATGTAATCGAAGCTAATCCAAGAGCATCCAGAACTGTTCCTTTCATAGCGAAAGCATATGATGTTCCTTATGTAAACATTGCGGCAAAAGTGATGTTAGGGACTAAAAAGCTGAAAGACTTTACAATCGAGAGAAAGCTGAAAGGATATGCGATTAAACAACCTTTATTCTCTTTTTATAAATTCCCGGAGGTAAATAAGAAATTAGGTCCAGACATGAAATCGACAGGGGAGGCAATCTTGTTTATTAAAACGTTAGAAGATCCTTACTTCGTAAAACTAAATAAAGAAAAGTCGATGTACTTATCTAAATAAGCATTCAATCCCCGAAGATACCTTCGGGGATTTTTGTTTTATTAATCCGTAAAATCTGTTTATTACGTTTGCTCTATAAAGATTATCTTTGATAGGATCCCATTTCTAAATAAACGTAAATGAAACCTCAAAAAAATATTCAAATCTTAAAAATTTCCTTGCTTACCGCTTTTGTTTGTACTTTCAACCTTTCAGGTAGAGGAAACATAAACGATAGTAAACAAGTAAAAAATAAAGACTGGCAGTTTGAAACACAACCATTTTGGTTTGATGAGTTTGACTATCATGGAGAACCGGATAAAAAAAAATGGGGATACGATTTGGGGAGTGAAAATAACGGTTGGGGAAATCAGGAACTACAGTACTACACAAAAGATCTTAAAAATGCTCATGTAGAAAATGGTGTTTTGAAAATTACTGCTTTAAAAGAAGATATTGAGGGGAAGAAATATAGTTCTGCCCGGTTGGTTTCTAAAGGTAAGGGAGATTTTTTATACGGCAGATTCGAATTTAGGGCAAAGCTACCTGAAGGAAGGGGAACATGGCCAGCCTTATGGATGTTACCTACAGACTGGGCATATGGTGGCTGGCCCAAATCTGGTGAAATTGATGTTATGGAGCATGTTGGTTATGATAAAAATAACGTTCATGTTACCGTTCATACAGAAGCTCATAATGGTATGAAAGGAACCCAGAAAGGAAAAGCAAAAGTGATTGACGGTGCAACGTCAGATTTCCACATTTATAAAGTAGATTGGACACCCTATGCGGTTAAAGGTTATATCGACGACGAAAAGGTTTTTGAATATATAAATGAAGGAAAAGGGTTTGAGTCTTGGCCTTTTAACAAGCGGTTTCATATTTTAATGAATGTAGCTGTTGGAGGAAGCTGGGGAGGTCAGAAAGGTATAGATGATTCTGTTTTTCCGGCTACAATGGAGGTTGACTATGTGCGGGTGTATAGAATGATAGAGCAGAAGAAATAAATAGTGCTCCCAAATTGGGAGCACTGCAATTTAGAATTCTTTTATTTTTTAATGATCCTGGCCATCTCCCACAACAGGATGAATCTCGACAGTTCTATTGAAGTCATAAGACCCACCGGCCTGGTTATAGTTTGGATTATTCCACGTCTGAGCTGCAGCATGGTTCTTATTCAATCCGTGTCTTAAAATCAAATTCCATTCAAAACCACTTTCTGTAGCTTGATTAACAGTTAAGTATCCTTTTAAACCCACTCTTTCATCTGCATACGTATAATCAAAGATGCCATCTGGTGCACCAACAAAGAAAAACTGATGTGAAGGTGCGTCAAAATCACTATTGATTTTTACTCCTTTATAGTAAAAATCAATTTCCATTAAATAAGTTTCGCCTGCATGAAGGTGTACATGAGATGGAGAAGAAACAGTCTTGTCTTTTTCAAAAGTTACTTTTACAGTATCTCCACTTGCATGGAATTCTGTTCCCTGGAAATGTCCTTCAATAAAATTTACAATTGTACCATCAATTTGTTCCAGATTTTTTTCTGCAACAGGATCATCTTTTTTACAAGCAGTAAAACTTAAAGATAAAATGGTTATCAGTGCCAGGCTAAAAAAATTAAAATGCTTTTTCATGTTATTAAATTAAAATTTGTACGATAATCTAACTACTAAATTCCTTCCGGTTTCATAGGTGAAGTATCTAAATCTGTTAAGGTAATCTTTATAGTTAGTGTTGAATAAATTAAATACAGAGGCACTTAAGCCTAATGTGTTCTCTTTCAGTTTATAATTCATTCCTCCTGAAAGATTGAATAAATGATAGGAAGGCGGGGGAAGTGCAAAATCTCTATTTTCCTGATGCCTGTGTTGTTTGGCTACAAAGCTATGCTCTATTGTTAAGAAAGGCTGTGATACTTTTGAGGATTGCTTATTGATATTCCAGATAATAGCATTATTTACACGATCTGTGGGGATAAAAGGCAAATAACTATTATTGTTAATGTCTTTAGCTCTTACCATAGAAGCTTTTAACTGCCAATCGAAATGCCTGGAAATGGAATATAAGCTGGATAAATCCGATCCAATAAATCTGGCGTTAGTCTGCGTGTAATAGAACTTAAGGAATTTAACGCCCCAGTCGATAGCGTATTCACCGCTGGGCTGCAGATAGATATAATTGTCCACATAATTGAAATAACCGCTCAATTCTACCTGCCAGGCTTTTTTGTTTAGGGATAGCGTGTTAATCCATTTATAGCCTTTTTCACTACTTAAGTTCTTGTCGCCAATTTCAAAAGATGCATTGCCATGATGCAGACCATTGCTATAAAGTTCATTTACAGAAGGAGGTCTCCAGGCAAAGTTGAAATCAGATTTGAAGTTAAGATCGTGTTTTAAGTGAAATAGACTACCTAAAGAGAAGCTTGCATTATGGAATTTGTGGTTTCCCCCATACCAAACCTCATTGGCATCATAACCTGCGGCGTCGATGGTTTTATAATCATATCTGATTCCTGTTTCAAGCACCGTATTATTCAGCTTCAATTTTTTAATAAAGAATAAAGACGGATTGAAGCTGTCGTAATTTGGAATTAAAGGAGTCATGGAAGTTCCCGGAATGCTATTGCTTACAATAAGCGAAGTGTTGATTCCAAATTTGGTATAAGCATCCAGAGATTGACTTTTTTGATAAGAAACTTCCAGATTTTGTGCGTTGAGGTCAAGATCTAATGTAGGCAAAGTACTTCTCCCCCCTCGCCTTAAATCATATTCCTGACGTTGGTTGTTCTGAAAGCTATAACTGAAATTTAGAATTCCGTTATTACTTAAGAATTTCTTACCTTTTAGTCTTATGGTGTGATGATGTACTTCTTGATTAGGGACGTCTATATTGTAAGAAAAGTTTCCGTCGGAAAACGGACGCCCATGCTCAATCATATACTGTAGATCATCCTCCCCTCCAATATGAGCATCTTTAAGAATACCTAATCTGGTATTAAAAGAGCTCAAGAATAAATCCCCTTCAAAAGATTTCTTCTTGTAGCCCAGCGTTACAGAACCGTTAAGTTCTTCTATTCCGGTGTTATTTAAAAAATAATCTGGTGTAGAAGCGTTACCAGCTTTTTTTATAGTCCCCTGAATACGCCATGCTAACGACTCATTTAACATGTTACCTTCAACTTTGCCAGAAAACAGACCCATCTTTCCGTTGGAAGCGCCCAGGAGATCAACTTCATAAGATAAAGGAAGATGATAGTTTAATTCTCCTGGATTCATCAGTACAATTCCGCCCAAGGCGTCAGAACCGTATTCAACTCCGGCAGCACCTTTAACAACCATAATATTCCTGGTTAGAAAGGGATCTATTTCTGGAGCATGTTCATTGCCCCATTGTTGCCCCTCTAGTCTAACCCCGGCATTATAAATAAGAATTCTATTGGAATGCATACCGTGTATGACCGGTTTTGAGATTGTAGGTCCGGTTTGTACAGTTGTCACCCCGGGAATACTATTCAATACTTCACCTAAGCTTTTCCCTTTGCTTAATTCGTATTCTCTCTCACTTAATTTTTGCGCAGTATAAACAGGTTCATATGTGTTGCTGGAGACAATTTGTACTTCCGTAAGTTCATTTTTGTCTTCGAATAACAAAACATTAAGTTCCGTGTTTTTTTGAATATTTATAGAAAATGATTTTTTTCCATACCCAACAAACGACACGTCAACCCGGTAGTCTCCCGAACAAAGTCTATTAAAGTGAAAATGCCCCTGTTGGTCTGCCGGAACTTCTTTAGATGTATTGACA
>NZ_JBEBVH010000220.1:0-6766 GCF_040392825.1 Pseudopedobacter sp. | reverse complement strand
GTTTAGTAGTGTTTATAATCTCGGTTGGGTTTTGTATTTTTGTTTGTGTTTTTGTTAATTAATTGTGTTTTTTGTTGATAAAATTATAATTATTTGTGTTTATTTTTGTGTATATTTTATGTATTTGGTAAAAGTTTTGATAAATTATCAAAATAAAAAATACTGATTTATCTTTGTGTTGTTACCCAATAAACGGGATAACATAAATTATATTGTCATGAAAAACGGGTCTATACATATTTCAAAAGACATATTTGAAAAATATGAAGCTGTTATAGGGTTGGAAGTACACGTGCAACTGTCTACAGTAACAAAGGCATTTTCTTCAGATTCAGCAAGATATGGAAGCAGACCCAATAATAATATTAGCCCGGTATCTTTAGCATTACCAGGAGCATTACCTGTAACTAACAAAGAAATTATTAGAAGTGCGGTTAAATTGGGATTGGCTCTTGGCTGCAATATTATTAAAGAGAATTATTTCGACAGAAAAAACTATTTCTATGCGGATCTGCCAAAAGGATATCAGATTACGCAAGACAATCAACCTGTTTGTCTGGGTGGCAGACTGAAGATAACCTTGTCCGACGGTAAGGAAAAAGATGTTATTCTGAACAGAATCCATATGGAAGAAGATGCTGGTAAAAGTATTCACGATTTAGACGATGTGTATTCGTTAATAGACTTGAACAGGGCAGGAATACCTTTATTAGAAGTAGTATCTGAACCTGTTTTACAGTCGGGCGAAGAAGCTGCAGTTTATTTCTCCGAATTACGTAAACTGGTACGCTATCTGGGGATTTGTGACGGTAACCTGGAAGAGGGCTCTATGAGATGCGATGCAAATATCTCAGTGCGATTGAAAGGTGAGCAACAGTTGGGAAAGAGATGCGAGGTTAAGAACTTAAATTCGGTAAAAAACCTTCAAAAAGCAATTGATTACGAAATATTAAGGCAGATTTCTGTGATAGAAGCTGGCGGCGTAATAGAACAAAACACCTTAAACTTTGATGCGGCAACCGGATTAACCAGTCCGCTTCGAACAAAGGAAATGGCTAATGATTACCGTTATTTTCCAGAACCGGATTTATTGCCTTTGGTAATTACCGAAGATTATATCAGTGCAGTAAAAAAATCTATGCCGGCACTGCCAAACGAGTTGTTCGAACTGTTTACTACAGAATTTCAGCTTCCCGAGTACGATGCAAAGGTGCTTACTTCTGAACGCGAAACGGCGGAATATTTTTTGTCTACAGTAAAATATACTAAAAATTACAAAGCTGCTTCTAACTGGATAATGGGAACAATCAGATCCTATCTGAATGATAAGGGTATTAATTTCGATGAATTTACGGTGGATTCTGAGCAGATAGCAGCAATCATAAACTTAATAGACGAGGGGAGTTTAAATAATTCGCAAGCAAAAGAAACTTTGTTTGTATATCTGACAAAGTACCCGCAAAAGTCTGTATGCGAGTTGATTTTGGAGTTAAACCTGTCAATTGACAAAGATAATACACAATTAGAAGAATATGTTGATTCTGTTTTAAGTATATTTGCTGATAAGGTCAAACAATACCATAATGGTAAGAAAGGCGTTTTAGGTTTATTTATGGGAGAAATCATGAAGGTTTCTAAAGGTAAGATAGATCCAAAACAAGCCAATAAGATCTTATTGGAGAAAATAGACAGATTAAAATAATGAAGAAACGTATCTTAGGAGTATTATGTGTATTGGGTTTAGCGGCCGTAGTATCATGTAAAAACAGCGAGGAATTTGTAATTAAAGGCCAGATTGAAAATGTAGTTCAGGCGAGCAATAAAGTATTTCTGCTATATGCAGATAGCCTTGGACAAATGGTTACAATAGATTCAACCTTGCTTAACGAAGATAGAAAGTTCGTGCTAAAGGGTAAATCCCCCGATCCTGAATTTTATCAGCTCTATATTGGCGACCGCTCTTATATGCTTATCGCAGAGAATGGAGATGAAATAAACTTCAAAGCGGATATGGCAGACCACAGCGGATCTTACGAGATTGAAGGCTCCAGAGAGGCAGAGAAGATTACAGAGTTTAACAAAATTACTTCCGATTTTACTAAGAAAACTGGTGAACTTGCCGAAAAATATTCTAAGTTAATCGTAGATAAAGCAGATAAGAAAGACTCCATTATTGCAGATTATCATTCAAAAGCAGCGGTAATTACCAAACCGTTTCTTGAGCAGGCTTATAATTTCATAGATAAGAATAAATCTTCTTTAACTGCCTTCTTCGCTGCAAATGTAATTATGGGAACAGACCCCGTATCTTATGAAGACAAGATTATTGCCTATAGTAAAGAAGCTGCAGAAAACTTCCCGGAAAACAAAATGATTCAGGCTTTTGCAAAGCAGATGGCTGGTATGGAAAATTTAGCCGTGGGTAAAGTAGCGCCAGATTTTACAGCAAATACTCCCGATGGAAAAGCCATGAAGCTCTCGGATTTAAGAGGCAAATATGTGCTTTTAGATTTTTGGGCCAGTTGGTGTGGGCCATGTCGTCAGGAAAACCCGCATATTGTAAAAACTTACGAAAAATATAAAGGAAAAAATTTCACCGTACTTGGTTTCTCTTTGGACAACGACGCCAGTAAATGGAAAGAGGCTATTCAGGCAGATAAATTGAACTGGTCTCACGTTTCGGAATTAAAACAATGGGACGCAGAAACGGCAAGGCTTTATAATATTAATGCTATCCCTGCTTCTTTCTTGTTAGACCCTCAGGGTAAAATAATCGCGAAAAATCTAAGAGGCGATGATTTACAGAAATTTTTAGAAAAAACGCTTTAAGTAAAATAGATGTTAATGTTAAGGAATTGAAATATTTCATAATTTCTTAACATTGCATTAACTTACAGTAGAGGTTAAGCTTATATATTCGCTACAGATAAAATACCAGATATGAGTGCTAACAAGCAAAAGATTTTAATTGTAGATGATGAACCAGATATTCTTGAGCTGATAGAATACAATTTAAAAAAAGAAGGTTACCAGGTTTTTACTGCCACTAATGGGCAGGATGCCATTACCGAAGCCAGAAAGACCAATCCGGATTTGATTATCTTAGATGTGATGATGCCTAAGATGGATGGTATTGAAGCATGCAGAATTATGAGAGGCATGCCGGAGTTTAAAAGTACCTTTATGGTGTTTTTAACCGCCAGAATAGAAGAATATTCCGAAATTGCAGGTTTTAATGTAGGTGCAGATGATTACATTCCTAAGCCCATAAAACCAAGAGCCCTGGTAAGCCGTATTAACGCTATTCTGAGAAGAAACTTGCAGAATGAAGAAGAAAGCTTTACCAATAAAATAGAGATAGCAGATTTAGTAATAGACAGAGATGCTTTTTTAGTGTTCAAGAACGGCGAAAAAATAGTATTGGCAAAAAAGGAGTTTGAATTGCTTTATCTTCTGGCTTCTAAACCAGGAAAAGTCTATACAAGGGAAGTTATACTTAGAAACATTTGGGAAGACTCTGTAGTAGTTACCAATAGAACTATAGACGTTCATATAAGAAAACTGAGAGAAAAATTGAAAGACAACTATGTAACTACTGTTAAAGGAGTAGGCTACAAGTTTGAAGCTAATAGCTGATATGATTTTAAAACCCACCGTAAATGGTGGGTTTTCTGTTAAATGTAAATCAGACTTTACGAATATTTTAGAAAACCAATATTACAATACCGAAGGATTGTAATATTGGTTTTATTAACTTAAACAAGGTCAGATTCTTGTACTTTCATCCTAAGCTTTTCACCGGCTTTAACCATATTTATTAATGCCTGTTTTGTCTCGGGCCATTTTCTGGTTTTTAAACCACAGTCCGGATTAATCCAGATATTTCTTGCAGGCAATAAGACAACTGCTTTTTCTAAAAGGGTTACCATTTCGTCTATTGTGGGTATTCTGGGTGAGTGAATATCATAAACACCGGGTCCAATTTCATTAGGATATTTAAAGTCTGAGAAAGCAGATAATAACTCCATGTCAGACCTGGATGTTTCTATCGTGATCACATCGGCATCCATTGCAGCGATATGTTTAATGATGTCGTTAAATTCGCTGTAGCACATATGTGTGTGGATCTGCGTTTCATCTCTTACTCCGCTTGCCGAAATTCTAAAGGCTTTGATAGCCCAGTCTAAATAAGCATTCCAATTTTTCTTGCGCAAAGGCAGTCCTTCGCGAATTGCAGGCTCGTCTATCTGGATAATCTTAATTCCAGCCTCTTCCAGCGCAGTTACTTCGTCTCTAATAGCCAGAGCAATCTGATTTGTTGTTTCACTTCTGGGCTGATCGTCTCTAACGAAAGACCATTGCAGAATAGTAACAGGACCAGTTAGCATACCTTTCATTAGTTTTTTTGTTTGTTGCTGGGCAAATGCAGTCCACTTAACGGTCATGTCTTCAGGCCGGCTGATATCACCGTAAATAACAGGTGGCTTTACACAACGGCTGCCATAGCTTTGTACCCATCCGTTTTTGCTAAATAAAAAGCCCTCTAAGCGTTCTCCAAAATATTCAACCATGTCATTGCGTTCAAATTCGCCATGAACGAGAACATCAATTCCTGTTTCTTCCTGCCATTTGATAGCTTCGATTGTTTCTTTGGCAATCTCTTCGTCGTATTGTTCTTGTGTAATACTGCCTTTCTTAAAACCGGCCCGTAATTTTCTGATTTCATCTGTTTGCGGAAACGAACCAATTGTTGTTGTGGGGAATAAAGGCAAATTAAAGGCTTCCTGCTGCATTTTTTGTCTCCTTGCAAAGCTACTCTTCCTTTGCGCATCATTTTCAGTAATGGCAGCTGTACGTTGCTTGATTGCTGGTTTATGTATTTTAGAAGAATTTCTTCTGCTGTTTGTAGCTTCCTTATTTTTTGCCAATAAATCTGTATTTCCTTCCGTAATTTCTGCCAGCTCTGCAATTTCTACTAATTTCTCCTGTGCATAAGCCATCCAGTTTCTGATTTCCGGATCTATTTCTGTTTCCAGGCTTAAGTCTATAGGAACATGCAGCAGGGAAGAGGAAGGTGCTATGAATATTCTGTCTTTTCCTATTCTTTCGGTAGCTCTATTAATTAAGTCCAAAGACTTTTGGTAATCATTTTTCCAGATGTTCCTTCCATCTATAACACCTAACGAAAGCGATTGATTGTCTTTAAGCACATCCAAGACAGCATCTAATTGCTGAGGGGCTCTAACCAGATCGATATGAAGTGCATCGACAGGAAGAGACGCTGCTAATGAAGTATTTTCTTCTAAGCCATCAAAATAGGTAGTCAATAAGAATTTCAGGCCTTTTGTTTTTCTTCTTAAGAAGTTGTAGGCCTCTGTATAAGCCAGCTGTTCTTTCTCCGTTAAATCTAAAGCCAGAAATGGTTCGTCAAACTGAATCCATTCTGCACCATGGGCAGACAGTTGGTTTAGAATATCTGCATAAACCGGCAGAATATCAGACAGATAATCTAATCTGTTAAAAACTTCTTCTTTCTCTTTACCTAAAAGGAGATAGGTTACAGGTCCGATAATTACCGTTTTGGGAGTTTTGTTAAGAACACGGTGAGCTTCTGTAAAATCGTTTACTATTTTGTTAGAGAATATTCTGAATTTTTGGTTTTTATAAAACTCAGGGACAATGTAATGGTAATTGGTATCAAACCATTTTGTCATTTCCATGGCTTTGATATCTAAACCGTCTTTCTGGTAACCTCTTGCCATGGCGAAATACAAATCCAGTTCTGTATTTTCACGGTTTTCCACTACTACAGGATTGTATCTGGAAGGGATATTTCCTAAAGTTAGCGTCATATCCAGCACCTGATCATAAAAGCTAAAGTCGTTACATGGAATAAGATCTATTCCTGCTTTTTTCTGTTCCAGCCAGTTTTGTTCTTTGATTTTGTTGGCAGCCTGAAATAGTTCCAGCCTGTTTATTTTTCCTGACCAGTACTGTTCATTAGCTTTTTTCAATTCTCTGTTGACACCAATACGCGGGTATCCAAGATTGTTCTTTTGCATAATTTTTTAACTTGTTAAACATTGGATTAATGTTCTGTTAGTTATTAAATATGCTCTGTTGGGAAAAGGTATAAAAAGGGTACAGCAAGGACATTAATCAATCCCTGATTTATAAAAATACCCTGATTATTACTTCAGACCGCGAAAGCATAAATCTTATCATAAGTAGCAAGTCTCCTGGCTGGTAACATTGCAACCGTCCTTCTCATCCCTTTTGGGACAATGGACAAACTTGGGTTGCAACTGGGAAGTTACTTACAGTTGCGCGACAGCTCGTGATTTTCACACGATTCCTTTTTAAGGGCAATCTTCATTGCCCACTATTTATGAGGATTAATAATACCTACAAGAACGATTCTGTAAAGATAGGTAATAAAAAAGAAAATAGTGTTTCAAAAGTCAAAAAGCAGGTTTATTGTGGTTATTTTGAGTATAAGGGTGTTTGTACTGTTTTACTATAAAACACATCACCCTGAGCGAAGTCTAAGAGTCTTCGTATTAATGGCTACTACCGTCAGTAATATTTCCATTCATTTTTTGTAAAACCGTTTCTATGCATCATTCCCGCCCTTTTAGGGAGAGAATGCCCGAAGGGCAGAGAGGGTGCTGATGATTAATCTTTCATCTTAGGCTCAAGGCTTTCCGTCCTCAGTAGCCGGACTGGCCTAGATACTTTTTCCTTCAGCTGAAAAAGTAACCAAACC